>QNZQ01000083.1 GCA_003972985.1 Gammaproteobacteria bacterium
CGACTTCAACAAACTGACGGACAGGCAGGTCCTGGAGATCATGGACAAGTTGAACAATCGCCCTCGAAAATGCCTGGGGTACAAGACACCCAATCAGGTATTCTTCGGGATCAAACCACCCGTTGCACTAGCGAGTTGAATCCGCGCCATGAAAACGGGATGATCCTCACATCCTTTTCACGGCCAAAGGGCGAAAATTCACCGAAATCGCGGCCTGAAGGCCTTCATGGAAACAGACGCGGGAGCACACAACCCCCATGCAAAACGAGAAACCACCCTTGTTACTTGAAGACTTGCCCGAACTACGAATCATCCAGGAGCTTGCGGAACAGTTCAGCGCCGCCTTGGCGGAGAATGCACCCATGGCCCTGGACGGACACCAGGCGGACAGCTTCGACGGCTTCAACCTGCAGCTGGTGATCGCCATGGCCAGCGCCGCCAAGCGGGACGGGGTCGAGCCGGATTGGCGCGGTTCTTCGCCCCATCTGCGCAAGGCGGCGATGATTCTCGGCCTCTACACCGAAGAGACGGTCCTGGACCCCGAAGACTGACCTGCAGAAACACCATGAAAAAAGCCGGCGCAAACCGCCGGCTTTTTTCATGGACTTGTCCGATCGGGAGATCAGCGCTCCTTGAGCGACTCCTGGTAACGCCTGTCCACCCGCTCCCGCAGCTCACGCCCCGGCTTGAAATGGGGCACGTACTTGCCCGCGAGCGCCACCGGCTCACCCGTCTTGGGGTTGCGCCCCATGCGTGGCGGCCGGTAGTGGAGCGAGAAACTGCCGAAACCACGCACCTCGATGCGCTCTCCCGAAGCCAGGGACTGGCTCATCTGCTCCAGGATGCACTTCACCGCCAGCTCCACGTCCCGATGGGCCAGGTGGGGCTGCTGGCGCGCTATGGCTTCAATCAGTTCTGATTTTGTCATCGTCTCTCCCGCTCGAATGCGCAGGGCGCCCACTGGCGCCCTGCAGTCCGGTACCGCTTACTCGCTGCTCTCCTTGCTGGCGGAGAGCTGGTCCTTGAGCAGATCACCCAGGGAAGCGGATCCCGCAGAGGCGCCACCGCTCTTGTAGCTCTCGATGGTGGCCTTCTCCTCGTCGTAGTCCTTGCCCTTGATGGAGAGCATGAGAACGCGGTTCTTGCGGTCCACGCCGGTGAACTTGGCTTCCACCTCTTCACCCTCCTTGAGCACGGAACGGGCATCCTCCACGCGATCGCGGGAGATCTCGGAGGCACGGATGTAGCCTTCCACGCCCTCGGCCAGCTCCACGCGGGCACCCTTGGGCTCCACCTCCTTGATCACACCCTTGACGATGCTGCCCTTGTCGTGGGTCGCCATGTAGGTGGAGAAGGGGTCCTGGTCGAGCTGCTTGATGCCCAGGGAGATGCGCTCGCGCTCGGGATCCACGCTGAGTACCACGGTCTCCAGTTCCTGGCCTTTCTTGTAGTTGCGGATGGCGTCCTCGCCGGTGTCGTCCCAGCTGATGTCGGAGAGATGCACCAGGCCGTCGATACCGCCGTCCAGGCCGATGAAGATGCCGAAGTCGGTGATGGACTTGATCTTGCCGGTGACGTGGTCGCCCTTCTTGTAGTTCTCGGCGAACTCGTCCCAGGGATTGGGCTTGCACTGCTTCATGCCCAGGGAGATGCGGCGGCGCTCCTCGTCGATGTCGAGCACCATCACCTCCACCTCGTCGCCCAGCTGGACCACCTTGCTGGGATGGATGTTCTTGTTGGTCCAGTCCATCTCGGAGACGTGCACCAGGCCTTCCACGCCCTCCTCTATCTCCACGAAGGCACCGTAGTCGGCCAGGTTGGTGACCTTGCCGAAGAGACGTGTGCCCACGGGATAGCGGCGCATGATGTTTTCCCAGGGATCCTCGCCGAGCTGCTTCAGGCCCAGGGAGACGCGCATCTTCTCCTTGTCGAACTTGAGCACACGCACCTCGATCTCGTCACCGATCTCCACCACCTCGGAGGGATGCTTGACCCGCTTCCAGGCCATGTCGGTGATGTGCAGCAGGCCGTCGATGCCGCCCAGGTCCACGAAGGCACCGTAGTCGGTGAGGTTCTTGACGATGCCCTTGACCACCACGCCCTCTTCCAGGGTTTCGAGCAGCTTTTCGCGCTCTTCGCTGTATTCCTGTTCCACCACGGCACGGCGGGAGACGACCACGTTGTTGCGCTTCTGGTCCAGCTTGATGACCTTGAACTCCAGGTCCTTGCCTTCCAGGTAGGCAGTGTCGCGCACCGGGCGCACGTCCACCAGGGAACCGGGCAGGAAGGCCCGCAGGTCCTGCAACTCCACGGTGAAGCCGCCCTTGACCTTGCCGGTGATCCGGCCGGTCACGATCTCCTCGTTCTCGAACGCCTTCTCCAGGTTGGCCCAGGCGTGGTGACGCTTGACCTTCTCGCGGGAGAGGCGGGTGTGGCCGAAGCCGTCTTCCACCGCTTCCACTGCCACTTCCACCTGGTCGCCGACGGAGACTTCGAGCTCTCCGTCTGCGTTCATGAACTGGCTCTTGGGAATCACGCCCTCGGACTTGAGTCCGGCGTTGACGATGACGTTCTCGTTGTCGATATCGACGACGGTGCCGATGACGATGGCACCGGGTTTGAGGTTGGTGTTGGAAAAGCTCTCTTCGAGGAGCTCGGCAAAACTTTCAGTCATTGGTTGATTGTCTCCGACCCGTCGAGCGGGCCACCCATGATGGAATCGGCAAGGATTCCGTTCTGGTCAGTTAGGTTGATAATAAGGCGCTCCCGAAATGGGAACACGCCGCCAGGTTTTCAAGTCACCACCCCCGGAAAGGCCTTCGCCACCCGCCCGAGCACGAGGTCCACCACTTCCTCCACGCTCATGCGGGTGGAGTCGATCACCTCGGCATCCGGGGCCGGTTTCAGGGGCGCCACACTGCGGTTCCGGTCACGGTGATCCCGCTCCTCGATTTCCGCAATGAGACCGGGAAGATTAACATCTATTCCTTGCTCTTTCAACTGCTTATGGCGTCGCCGGGCGCGCTCTCCAGCGCTGGCGTCGAGGAAGATCTTCACCTGCGCGTCGGGGAAGACCACGGTGCCCATGTCGCGGCCGTCCGCCACCAGGCCCGGTGGACGGGCATAGTCACGCTGCCACTGGAGCAGCGCCTCGCGCACTTCGGGGATGGCCGCCACCTTGGAAGCGTCGTTTCCAGCCGTCTCGGTGCGGATGGCCGCGGTCACATCCTCGCCGTCGAGGAGAACCCGGCCATCGCGAAACTCCACCGGCAACGCGCGGGCGATGGCGGCCACGGCCCCGGCATCGTCGAAATCCACGCCGGCCTGCCGCGCGGCGTAGGCGGTGAGGCGGTAGAGCGCCCCCGAATCGAGCACCCGCCACCCCAGGCGGCGCGCCACTTCGGCGGCCACGGTGCCCTTGCCCGAGCCACTGGGGCCGTCGATGGTCACCACGGGAACGGCCTCAGCCATGTTCCACCTCGATGCGCAGACCCGCTCTGGCGGCCAGCTCGGCAAAGCCGGGGAAGGAGGTATCGACGTTGGCGCAATCCTCGATGCGGAGGGAGCCCGAGGCACGCAGCGCGGCCATGGCGAAGGCCATGGCGATGCGGTGATCGCCGTGGCTGACCACCTCGCCACCACCGAGCCGACCGCCCTGGATGACGATACCATCGGGCGTGGGAAGGGCGTGAATACCGAGCACCCGGAGACCGTCGGCCATCACCTGGATGCGGTCCGATTCCTTCACCCGCAGCTCCTCGGCGCCGGTGAGCACCGTTTCACCCTCGGCACAGGCGGCGGCGACGAAGAGGGCGGGGAATTCGTCGATGGCCAGCGGCACCAGCTCTTCGGGAATGCGGATTCCCTTCAGCGGCGCATGGCGCACGCGCAGGTCCGCCACCGGCTCACCACCCACCTCGTGCAGGTTCAGCACCTCGATGTTGGCACCCATGAGCCGCAGTATGGTGATGACTCCGTCGCGCGTGGGGTTCATGCCCACGTGCTCCAGCAGCAGGTCCGAGCCCGGCGCGATGCTCGCCCCTACCAGGAAAAAGGCCGCGGAAGAGATATCCGCCGGCACGTCGATGTCGCAGGCCGTGAGCTTGCCGCCGCCGATGAGGCAGATGCGCCGCCCCTCGGTGTGGACCGGATAGCCGAAGCCGCGCAGCATGCGCTCGGTGTGATCCCTGGTGGGCGCCGGTTCGGTAACGCAGGTCTCGCCCTCGGCGTAGAGTCCGGCCAGGAGGATGGCGGACTTGACCTGGGCGCTGGCCACCGGCAACTCGTAGTGGATGCCGTGGAGGTTCTCCACCGGGTGGATATGCAGGGGCGCGGTGCCGGCGTCGGTGGTATCGATCCGCGCGCCCATCTGCGCCAGGGGTTCGGTGACGCGGCGCATGGGGCGGCTGGAGAGAGAGGCATCCCCGGTGAGGGTGAGTTCCAGCCCCTGCCCTGCCAGCAGCCCGGCGAGCAGGCGCATGGAGGTGCCGGAATTGCCCAGGTCCAGCGGCCCCTGCGGCGGCTTCAGGCCGTGCATGCCCACGCCGTGAAGGGTCACCCTGCCCGCTTCCGGTCCTTCGATCTCCACGCCCATGGCGCGGAAGGCGCGCAGGGTGGCAAGGCTGTCTGCCCCTTCCAGGAAGCCGGTTACGCGGGAGGTTCCCTCGGCCAGGGAACCGAGCATGATGGCGCGGTGGGAGATGGACTTGTCACCCGGTACCCGCAGGCTTCCTTTCAGGGAACCACCGGGGTCGAGGATGAAATCTGTGCTGTTTTCTGCCATGGTTGGCGTTCCCCTGGAGCGCCGCTTTCAAAGGGCGGAAGGCTAGCGATTGTGACCGAAAATTACAAGCATCATGCGCACTTCCGTTTTCACGGCGTGCTCAACGATTTCCTGTCGCCGTCACAGAAAGAACAGTGGCTGGACTACGCTTTCAGGGATCATCCCGGCATCAAGGATCCCATCGAAACCCTGGGCGCGCCTCACCCGGAAGTGTCTCTCATCCTGGTGAACGGCATGCCGGTGGATTTCCGCTACCAGCTTCGCCACGGCGACCGGGTGGAAGTGCATCCCGTCGAGCCGGGCGGTATTGCCATCGAGGGTCCGCCCCTGCGACCGCCCCTGCCCTCTCCACCCCGGTTCGTGGTGGACGTGAACCTGGGCAAACTCACCCGCTGGCTGCGCCTGCTCGGCTTCGACACCGCCTGGCGCAACGACTACAGCGACCGGCAGGTGGTGGAACTGGCGGTGGCCGAACAGCTTATCATCCTCACCCGCGACCGCCGTCTGCTGTTCCACCGGGTCATCGAGCATGGCTTCTGGGTGCGGGCGGTGAAGCCGGAACAGCAGGTGCGCGAGGTGCTGGAGCGCCTGCAGTTGCGGAGCCAGATCCATCCTTTCCGCTACTGCCTGGAGTGCAACGGCCTCATCGAGCCGGTGGCCAAGGAGGAAATCCTCGACCGGCTGGAACCGCTCACCCGTCGTTACTACAACGAGTTCTACCGGTGCAGCCAATGCGGCAGGATCTACTGGAAAGGGTCGCACTACACCAATCTTATGCAGAAACTGGAGTTGCTGTAGGAGCGGCCAGCGGCCGCGAACCCTTTATCCTTCGGCCCGGGGGCGGGCCTCCTACAAATCTACCTTTATATGTGGAAGCAGCGAACGATCAGACGAGACAAAGGAAAATCAGCCATGCGTGAAATCATCACCCTCTCCACCCCGGCACGGGAGATCCTGGTGGACATCACCGCGCAAGTACAGGACGCCGTGACCCGCAGCGGTATCCGCGACGGCGTGGCCTGCCTCTATGCCCAGGGCGCCACCGCCGCGCTCATGATCCAGGAGAACTGGGACGAGAGCGTGCAGACCGATGTGGTGAACCTGCTGCGCAAGCTGATCCCGCGCGGCGTCTGGCTGCACGACGTCCAGGATGGCAATGGCGATTCACACCTGAAATCGGGGCTGGTGGGGCCTTCGGAGACAGTGCCCATCATCGACGGCAAGCTGGGGCTCTCCACCTGGCAGAACATCTTCTTCTGCGAGTTCGATGGGCCCCGGCAGGAGCGGCGCGTGGTCTGCACCTTCATCGCAGACCCCCACCCGTAGGCTGGAGAGGGGGATCGCCCGATGTGGCTGCGCCTTGCGCGGGCCTACGCGAGCCGCCTATTCCTCCAGCCCGTCGATATACCGGTCCCGCGCCGCCTTGGCCCGCTCGAAGATCTCCAGCAGGTGCTCGCCGTTTCCGGCGGCGATGGTGTCGGCCAGGTCCTTCATCTCGTCGGCGAAGGCGGAAAGCATCTTGCTCAGGGCGGGCGCATTGGCAATGCAGATGTCCCGCCACATCACCGGGTTGCTGGAGGCGATGCGGGTGAAGTCGCGGAAGCCACCAGCAGCGTAACGGAAGATCTCGTCGTTCTCCTTCATGCGCGAAAGGGCATCCACCAAGCCGAAGGCGAGCATGTGCGGCAGGTGCGAGGTTGCGGCCAGCACCTCGTCGTGGTGCTCCACCGGCATCTCGGTCACCTCGGCGCCGCAGGCTTCCCACATGGCGCGAACACAGGCCAGCGCATCGAGATCGGTTTTCTCCAAGGGGGTGAGGATCACGCGCCGGTTCCGGTAGAGCGTGGAGAAGGAGGCCTCCACGCCGTTCTTCTCAGTGCCGGCAATGGGATGGCCCGGCACGAAACGGCGCGGCAGCTCACCGAAGGCCTCGATGGCATCCTTCACCACGCTGCCCTTGGCACTGCCACCATCGGTGATGATGGCGTCCTCTGCCAGGCGCCCCTTCATGGCGCCGAACACGTCCTCCATGGCCCCCAGGGGCACTCCCACGAAGATCATGTCGGCGCCCTCCACCGCCTCACCGACAGCGTGGCGGTAGCGGTCGATGACCCCCAGCTCCACCGCTTTCTCGAGATTGTCCCGGCTGCGTCCGCAGCCCACGATCTCTTCCACCTCGCCCGCCTCGCGCAGGGCACGCGCCAGCGAGCCGCCAATGAGCCCCACGCCGATCACCGCGAGCCGCCGGATCACGATGCCAGCACCTCTTCCAGGGCCTGCAGGAAACGGGCATTCTCGGCTTCGGTGCCCACGGTGACGCGGATATGCTCCGGCAGCCCGTAGTTCGCCACGGGCCGTACGATGATTCCCTTGCGCAGCAGGTCGTCGTAGACGCCCGCGCCTTCACGCGGAAGCGCCACGGTGATGAAGTTGCCCACAGAGGGGATGTGCTCGAGCCCCATGGCGTCAAAGGCGGCGGCCAGCTGCCGCAGCCCCGCATCGTTGAGCCGGCGGCTGCGCTCGAGGAAACTGCCGTCATCGAGCGCAGCCTCGGCCGCCGCAAGCGCCGGAACATTGACGTTGAATGGGTGGCGCACCCGCCCGATGATCCCGATCAGTGCCGGGCCGGCCACGCCGTAGCCCACGCGCAGTCCCGCCAGGCCGTAGATCTTGGAGAAGGTGCGGGTGACGATGAGGTTGGGAAAGTCGTCCAGCCAGGCGATCCCATCGGGGAAATCCGGGGCGGTCACGTATTCGGTATAGGCCTCGTCCAGCACCACCACCAGGTGGTTGGGCAGCCCTTCGAGAAAATCCCGCAGCGCCGCGCGCTCCAGCCAGGTTCCCGTGGGATTGTTGGGGTTGGCGATGAAGACCACGCGGGTCTGCTCGTCGATGAGCGCGGCCATGGCTTCCAGGTCGTGGCCATAGGGCATGCCGGGATGATCCGACGGCAGGGCCGGCGCCACCCGCGCCTCGGCGCCTGCGGCAGTGGTGTAGATGGGATACATGGCGAAAGCGTAACGGGAGAATACCGCGTTGCGCCCGGGCGCGAGAAAGGTGCGCGCCACCATGTCGATGACATCGCTGGAGCCGGCACCGAGAATCAGCTGCTCCGGCTCCACTCCCAGATTTTCCGCCAGCTTCCCCTTCAGGCGGTAGCCGCTGTCGTCAGGATAGCGCTCGATCCCCACCACCGCGTTGCGCGCCGCCTCCAGCCCCATCGGGCTGGGGCCCAGGGGATTTTCGTTGGAAGCGAGCTTGATGGTCTCGCTCAGCCCCAGCTCCCGTTCCAGCTCCTCGAGGGGCTTGCCGGGAACGTAAGGGTGCAGGTCACTGATGCCAGGCGCCGCAAGTTTCAGAAAATCATTCATGATCAGAGCACAGCCTTGGGATAGGACCCGAGCAACCTGTACATGGACGCCTCACGTTCGAGCACCGAGAGTGCACTTTTTACACTTTTATCCTCACTGTGTCCTTCTACATCGATGAAGAAGACGTAGTCCCACATACCACGCCGCGAGGGGCGGGACTCGATGCGGCTCATGCTCACATTGTGCTCCGCGAGAGGCCTGAGTAAGCGCAGCAATCCTCCCACCTCGTTCTTCGTCGAGATCAGCAGACTGGTCTTGTCCTTGCCGGAGGGAGGCACCTGCTGCTTGCCCACGATGAGAAAGCGCGTGGTGTTCTCCGGCTCGTCTTCGATGTTGCTGGCCAGCACGGAAAGGCCGTAGATCTCGCTGGCCGCTTCACTGCCGATGGCCGCCGATCCGGGATCATCACGCACCATGGCCGCCGCCTCGGCATTGCTGCCCACGGCGATGCGTTCCGCGTTGGGAAGGTGACGGTCGAGCCAGCCGCGGCACTGGGCCAGCGACTGCTGGTGCGAATAGACCCTGCGCACCTCTTGCAGCGAGGACGCATTGGAAAGCAGGTTGTGGTGGATGCGCAGGGCCACCTCGCCACAGATCTTCAGCGGCGAGTTGAGGAACATGTCCAGGGTGTGGCTGATGACCCCCTCGGTGGAGTTCTCCACCGGCACCACGCCGTAGTTGCAGTTGCCCGCCTCCACTTCCTGGAAGATGTCGCCGATGGAACCGATGGGCACCGTGGTGACGGAATGACCGAAGTGCTTGAGCGCTGCCGCCTGGGTGAAGGTGCCCTCGGGGCCGAGAAAGGCCACCTTCATGGGCTGCTCCAGCGCCAGGCAGGCGGACATGATCTCGCGGAAGATGCGCGCCATCTCCTCGGCATCCAGCGGTCCCCGGTTGCGCGCCTTGACCTGGCGCAGCACCTGGGCCTCGCGCTCGGGCCGGTAGAAGACGGGATCGCCGCCATTGGCCTGCTTGATGCGGGCCACCTCCTGGACGGCGGCGGCACGCTGGTTGATCAGCTCCTGGATCTGTTCATCGATGGCGTCGATGCGTTCCCGGATGGCATTGAGCTGTTCTTCTTCGGTCATGCGGATATCTGTGGTGGTCGCGGCAGTTGCCCGATTGTACCCCTGCCGATATCAGCCGGCACAGCTCAGGCAACGCACCGAGAGCACCCCTTCCACCCCGGCGATCTTCTGCAGCACCGCTTCCGTGGGCGGTTTCTCCAGGTCGATGAGGGTGACGGCGATGTCGCCGCGGGACTTGTTGAGCATGTCCACGATGTTCAGGCCCGCCTCGGCGAGGTCGGTGGAGATCTGGCCGAGCATGTTGGGCACGTTGGCGTTCACCACCACCATGCGCGGGCTGTCGCCGTGAGGCAGGTTGATCTCAGGAAAGTTCACCGAGTTGGTGATGTTGCCGTGCTCCAGCCAGCCGCGCACTTCGTCCACTACCATGACGGCGCAGTTCTCTTCCGCCTCGCGGGTAGAGGCACCCAGGTGCGGCAGGGTGATGCAGCGCGGATGATCCTTGGTGAGGTTGGTGGGGAAGTCGTTGACGTAGGCGTAGAGATGCCCTTCGTTCAGCGCTTCCACCACCGCCTCGTCGTCCACGATGCCGCTGCGGGCAAAGTTGAGCACCACGGCGTCCTTCGGCATCAGCCTGATGCGCTCGGGATTGATCATGTTGGCGGTGTGCTCGTTGAGCGGCACGTGGAAGGTGACGAAATCGGAGCGTGCCAGCAGGTCGTCGATGGAGAGCGCCTGTTCCACCGCCGACTCCAGCTTCCAGGCAGAGCGGACCGTGATGGTGGGGTCGTAGCCCACCACCTTCATGCCCAGGCGCAGGGCCGCGTTGCACACCTTGACGCCGATGGCGCCCAGGCCCACCACGCCCAGGGTACGGCCGGGCAGCTCGAAGCCGACGAAGTTCTTCTTGCCCGCCTCCACCGCCTTGCCGATCTCCTCGTCGCTGCCCGCCAGGCCGGTGGCGAACTTCCAGGCCGGACCGATGTTGCGCGCCGCCATGAGCATGCCGGCGATGACCAGCTCCTTCACCGCGTTGGCATTTGCGCCGGGCGCGTTGAACACGGGCACGCCCATTTCGGTCATGCGCTCGACGGGAATGTTGTTGACCCCGGCTCCGGCACGGCCGATGGCCTTCACGGTCTCGGGGATCTCCATGTCGTGCATCCTGGCCGAGCGCACCAGGATGGCGTCGGGATGGCTGATCTCCGAGGCCACTTCGTAGCGGTCGCGGGGCAGCCGGTCGAGGCCGGCAACGGAGATGTTGTTGAGAGTGAGTATCTTGTACATCTTATTTTTTTCCTTTGTTATCAGATCAGGCATCAGCCGTACTTGCGCTCGAACTCCTTCATGAAGTCGATGAGCGCCTGCACGCCCTCCTCGGGCATGGCGTTATAGATGCTCGCGCGCATGCCGCCCACCGAGCGGTGACCCTTGAGCGTCACCAGGCCGGCCACGGCCGCCTCGTCCAGGAACAGGCTGTCCAGCCCCGAATCGGCTAGGGTGAAGGGAACGTTCATCCAGGAACGGCAGTCGGGATCCACGGGGTTGGAGTAGAAATCCGAGGCATCGATCACCTCGTAGAGCGATTCCGCCTTGCGCTCGTTGACCACCGCCATCACCTCGAGGCCGCCTTGCGCCTTGAGCCACTTGAACACCAGCCCCGCCAGGTACCAGCTGTAGGTGGGCGGCGTGTTGTACATGGAACCGGCATCGGCATGGATCCGGTAGTCGAGCATGGCCGGGCAGCTCTCGGGAGCCTTACCGATGAGGTCCTCGCGCACGATCACCAGGGTGAGGCCGGCAGGCCCCACGTTCTTCTGCGCGCCGGCGTAGATGATGCCGAACTTCGAGATGTCGATGGGCCGCGAGAGGATGGTGGAAGACATGTCCGCCACCAGCGGGAGCTCGCCCGTTTCAGGCACATAGGGGAACTCCACGCCCTGGATGGTCTCGTTGGGCGTGTAGTGGACGTAGGCGGCATCGGGCGAGAAACTCAGGCTGGCCGCTGCGGGAACGGTGTAGTCGGCGGAGGTGTCCGCCAGCACGTTCACCTCGCCGTAACGCCGGCCCTCGGCGATGGCCTTCTTCGACCAGCTGCCGATGTTGATATAGTCCGCTTTGCCGGTAGTGCCCATGAGATTGAGCGGAACCATGGCGAACTGGGTGGAGGCGCCACCCTGGAGAAAGAGCACTTTGCAGTCATCGGGAATGGCCATGAGTTCGCGCAGATCGGCCTCGGCTTCCTCGGCGATGCTCATGAAGGCCTTGCCGCGATGGCTCATCTCCATCACCGACATGCCGGCGCCGTGCCAGTCCAGCATCTCTTCCTGGGCCTGCTTCAATACCGATTCGGGCAGCGCGGCGGGACCGGCGCTGAAATTATAGACTCGTGACATGGTTGGGTTCCTGTTATTGCTGTGATTGTTCGCGGCGAGGAGGCCGCTCCTACTCTTCCTCGAGCACCTCGATGCGGGCGATGCCGATGAGCTTCTCGCCCTTGGTGAGGCTGATCATCTTCACTCCCTGGGTGTCGCGGCCCATGCGCGGCACGTCGCTCACCCGGGTGCGCACCAGGGTGCCGCCGTCGCTGATGAGCATGATCTCGTCCTCTTCATCCACCAGGATGGCGCCGATCTGGTCACCGTTGCGCTCCGAGGTGCGGATGGAGATGAGCCCCTTGCCGCCCCGTCCCTTGACGGGGAACTGATCGATGGGCGTGCGCTTGCCGTAGCCGTTCTCGCACACGGTGAGCACGTCGCCCTCGGTGGCCACGATGAGCGAGATGACCCGCTGTCCCGGCTCGAGGCGGATGCCGCGCACGCCGGCGGCGGTGCGGCCCATGGGCCGCACAGCGCTCTCGTTGAAGCACACCGCCTTGCCCGCCGAGCTGAAGAGCATGATGTCCTGGCTGCCGTCGGTGAGATCCACGCCGATGAGCCGATCGCCCTCCTTGAGGTCCAGTGCGATGATGCCGCTGGCGCGGGGCCGGGAGAAATCGGCCAGGGGCGTCTTCTTCACCGTGCCCTGCTCGGTGGCCATGAAGACGAACCGGCCCTCCTCGTACTCACGGATGGGCAGCACCGCACTGATGCGCTCGCCCTCCTCCAGCGGCAGCAGGTTGACCATGGGCTTGCCCCGGGCGTTGCGCCCCGCCTGGGGCAGCTCGTAGACCTTGAGCCAGTAGACCTTGCCGGCACTGGAGAAGCAGAGAATGGTGTCGTGGGTGCTGGCGACGAAGAGCTTGTCCACGAAGTCCTCGTCCTTGGTGGCGGTGGCGGTCTTGCCCTTGCCGCCGCGGCGCTGGGCCTGGTACACATCCAGCGGCTGGGCCTTGGCATAGCCCTGGTGTGAGAGGGTCACCACCACGTCCTCCTCGGTGATGAGGTCCTCGAGGGTCAGGTCGAGCCGGTCGGCGATGATCTCGGTGCGCCGTTCATCGCCGAACTGCTCCTTGATGGCCAGCAGCTCTTCCCGGATCACTGCCATGAGCCGCTCGGAGCTGGAGAGGATCTCCAGCAGCTCGGCGATGCGGTCCAGCAGTTCCTGGAACTCGCTGATGATCTTGTCCTGCTCCAGCCCGGTGAGCTTCTGCAGGCGCAGGTCCAGGATCGCCTGGGCCTGGGTCTCGGTGAGGCGGTAACCCTCGGGCGTAAGGCCATAACCTTCCGGCAGGTCGTCGGGACGCGACGCCTCGGCGCCGGCCCGGGACAGCATCTCCTCCAGGGCACCCGATTTCCAGGTGCGCGCGCACAGCTCCTTCTTCGCCGCGGCGGGATTGGGCGCCGCCTTGATCAGCGCGATCACCTCGTCGATGTTGGCCAGGGCCACCGCCAGCCCTTCCAGGATGTGCGCCCGGGCGCGCGCCTTGCGCAGGTCGAAGATGGTGCGGCGGGTCACCACCTCGCGGCGGTGGCGGATGAAGTACTCCAGCAGCTGCTTGAGGTTGAGGGTACGCGGCTGGCTGTCCACCAGGGCCACCACGTTGATGCCGAAGACGCTCTGCATCTGGGTGTGCTGGAAGAGGTTGTTGAGCACCACCTCGCCCACCTCGCCCTTGCGCAGCTCGATGACCATGCGCATCCCTTCCTTGTCCGATTCGTCGCGCAACTCGGTGATGCCCTCGATGCGCTTCTCCTTCACCAGCTCGGCGATCTTCTCCATCAGGCGCGCCTTGTTCACCTGGTAGGGAAGCTCGGTGACCACGATGCGCTGCTTGCCGTTGTCCATCTCCTCGAAATGGGTGCGGGCGCGCACGTAGATCTTGCCCCGGCCGGTGCGGTAGGCATCGCGGATGCCACGCGCGCCGTTGATGATGCCGGCGGTGGGGAAGTCGGGCCCCGGCACATGCTGCATGAGACCATCGATGGAGATGGCCGGATCGTCGATGAGCGCCACGCAGGCATCCACCACCTCGGAGAGATTGTGCGGCGGAATGTTGGTGGCCATGCCCACGGCGATGCCTGCCGAGCCGTTCACCAGCAGGTTGGGCACCTTGGCCGGCAGCACCACGGGCTCGGTCTCCGACTCGTCGTAGTTGGGGATGAAATCGACGGTCTCCTTGTCGATGTCCGCCAGCAGTTCGTGGGCGATGCGCGACATGCGCACCTCGGTGTAACGCATGGCGGCGGGGGAATCCCCGTCCACCGAGCCGAAGTTGCCCTGGCCGTCGATGAGCATGTAGCGCAGCGAGAAGGGCTGAGCCATGCGCACGATGGTGTCGTACACGGCGGTATCGCCGTGGGGATGGTATTTACCGATGACGTCACCCACCACCCGCGCCGACTTTTTGTAGGGCCGGTTCCAGTCGTTGCCCAGCTCGCTCATGGCGTAGAGCACGCGCCGGTGCACCGGCTTGAGACCGTCCCGCACGTCGGGCAGCGCCCTGCCCACGATCACGCTCATGGCGTAATCGAGGTAGGAGTGCTGCATCTCGTCCTCGAGATTGACGGGAATGATTTCCTTGGCGAACTCTGTCATAAGGGATGACGCTGGCGTGAGAGTGGGTGGGATTCGATCAAGCGCGGAATTTTACCACAAAGACGAAGGGGGGATGCGGGTTTGGAAAAAATACGCCTGTGGGCGCAATAAGGCGCTCTGGAGAGGTCGATACGCCCGGCAGGACAATCCAGGTCTCAGGTTTTTCCCATGTGCTCGGCCAGTTTCCGCGTATCCGGGGATTCGACGACGCCCCTCTCGGTGACGATGGCATCCACCAGCTCCGCCGGCGTCACGTCGAACACGGGGTTCCAGGCGCCGGCCCCCTCGGCGGCCACCGGCACGTCGATGCAGTGCAGCACTTCTTCGGCCGCCCGCGTCTCGATGGGTATGGAAGCGCCGTCGGGACAGTTCATGTCGATGGTGGAGGTGGGCGCCGCCACCATGAACTTCACCCCGTGGGCCCGCGCGGCCAGCGCCAGGGCGTAGGTGCCGATCTTGTTCGCCACGTCGCCGTTGGCGGCGATGCGGTCGGAACCCACCACCACCCAGCCGATGCCGCCCGCCGCCATGCGCGCCGCCGCCGCACCGTCCACCAGCAGGGAGACGGGTATGTCGTCGCGCACCAGCTCCCAGGCGGTGAGTCGGGCACCCTGCAGCCAGGGGCGGGTCTCGTCTGCGTAGACGTGTTCCACCAGGCCGCGCGCGTGGGCGCTGCGGATCACGCCGAGTGCCGTACCGTAACCGCCGGTGGCCAGGGCGCCGGCATTACAGTGGGTGATGAGGGCGGTTCGGCTCCCGATGAGCGAGGCACCATGTTCGCCCATGGCGCGGTTGGCGGCCACGTCCTTCGCATGGATGAGACGCGCCTCCTCGAGCAGGGCCGGTTCCGGATCCGCCGACTCGGGCAGCAGGGAAACCAACGCCTCCATGCGTTTGAGCGCCCACCCCAGGTTCACCGCCGTGGGCCGGGCCCCGGCGAGCAGCGCCAGCGGCTCGGCCAGGGCGCGCTTCCACTCGCTTCCCCGGCGCTTCCAGGCGTCGCGCGCGGCCAGCACCACGCCGTAGGCGGCCGTGACGCCGATGGCCGGGGCACCCCGAACCACCATGGCACGGATCGCCTCGGCAGTGTCGGCGGCATCCTCGCAGAGTACGAAGCGCTCCCGGCGCGGCAACAGCCGCTGATCAAGGAGCAGCAGTGCATCGTTTTCCCAGAGAATGGCGTCGTCGGCGGTGACAGGGCGGTCGAGTTCGATGGTCTGCATGAGAAAGGACAAAGCCTGCAAATTGGGTTATTTTACGCCTTTGCCACCGTTCCTGCCCCTGCGGGGCAAAGGACGATCAGGACGACGTTATCTAAAACCGTAAGGGGATGAAAAGCGGGGCGGGCGCCTGATCGGAAAACTTCGGAGGCATGGATGCCGACGCAGAGCGTACGACGCACAGGGATGTGCGAGTGCCGCGGGAGGCAGGATGCCGTGAGCGGCCATGGACGTATTCACAGCGATTTTCCGAGCAGGTGCCCGTCCTGCCTGAACTAGATAACGTGGTCCTGCAAAGGACGACACCATGGACGCCGATACGCTCATCCACGCCCGCTGGATCATCCCGGTGGAGCCGGCCGGAAAACGGCTGGAGCACCACGCGCTGGCCATCACCGACGGTCGCATCCTGGCCCTGCTGCCCTCGGAAGAGGCCCGGCAACAGATCGAGGCCACGGAAGTGGTGGAACTGCCCGGCCATGCCCTGATCCCCGGCCTGGTGAACGCGCACACCCACACGCCCATGACCTTGTTCCGCGGCCTGGCCGACGACCTGCCGCTCATGGAATGGCTGCAGCGGCACATCTGGCCGGCGGAACAGCAGTGGGTGAGCCGCGATTTCGTCGCCGCCGGCAGCCGCCTGGCCATGGCGGAGATGATCCGCGGCGGCACCACCTGCTTCAACGACATGTACTTCTTTCCGGACGTCACCGCGCAAGTGGCGCACCAGGCGGGACTGCGGGCGGCGATCGGCATGATCCTCATCGACTTCCCTTCCGCCTGGGCCAGCGACAGCGACGACTACCTGCAGCGGGGGCTGGCCCTCCACGACCAGTACCGCAACGACCCCTTGGTGAAGGTAATCTTCGCGCCCCATGCGCCCTACTCGGTCGGCGATGAACCGCTGAAGAAGGTTCGCACCCTGGCGGCGGAGCTGGAGCTGCCCGTCCACATGCACGTGCACGAGACGCGGGACGAGGTGGAACAGGGAGTCGCCAGCCACGGCCTGCGTCCCCTGGCGCGGCTCGACCGCCTGGGGCTGCTGGCGCCCGATCTCGTCGCCGTGCACATGACCCAGCTGGAGGAGGCGGAGATCGCCAAGGTGGCCGAGGCCAGCGTGCAGGTGGTCCACTGCCCCCAGTCCAACCTCAAGCTGGCCTCGGGGTTCTGCCCTGTGGCAAAGCTGCTGGAGGCCGGCGTGAACGTGGCCCTGGGCACCGACGGCGCCGCCAGCAACAATGATCTGGACATGCTCGCCGAGATGCAGAGCGCCGCCCTGCTGGCCAAGGGCGTTTCCGGCGACCCCGCGGCCCTGCCTGCCTTCCAGGCCCTGGAGATGGCCACCCTCAACGGCGCACGCGCCCTGGGCCTGGAGGACCAGACCGGTTCACTGCTGCCTGGCAAGCAGGCCGACCTGTGCGCCATCGATCTCGGCGCCCTCGAAACCCAACCGGTGTACGACCCGGTCTCCCAGATCGTCTATGCCGCCGGACGGGAACAGGTGACCCACCTGTGGGTGAAGGGCATTCCCTTGATGCGTGAACGGCAACTGTTGACCCTGGACCAGCCACGGATCCTGGCCGACGCCGACCAGTGGCGGCAACGTCTGGAAGCCGGCCGCCAGGCGGATCCCGGCGGGCGCTGAGCAACCGCCCTTCCACACCTCATCCCCCCTTTTCTTGACCGGGATCAAAACCACCCCACATCTACTGTGGTAGTTTTGCCTGCTGCCGGTGCCACGAGTGCACCGTTACAGCGGGAAGGTCTTGAGGCATGAGCCCTTCCCGGATCGAACCCTTGACTCAAGGAGAAGTTGTCATGAAAAGAATTGGAACTTTCCGCCTCGTCCTGCTCGCCATCCTCGCGCTGGTCTTCTCGACCAGCTGCCTGGCCATCAGCAAGCAGGAGATGGGCACTGTCATCAACCTGGCGGGCAAGCAGCGCATGCTCAC
>QNZQ01000144.1 GCA_003972985.1 Gammaproteobacteria bacterium
ATGTTTTTAAATGATCTTCGGCAAAACAGCTTGATCGGTGGTTGGAACGGCGGGTACCGAGTTCATTTCAGACTCCTTGAGATGGTGGTGAATCGACGATATTTTACGACAGAACAATGAGTTAGGTCTTAAGTTAATGACATTGGGCTGAACCCCAGGAACAACGGTAGCGGGGGTACCGGGTCGCCACCAGGGCATCGCAAAAAAGAAGGTGACTAGTTACAAAGCTCAGCAGGCCCAACATTTGGGTCATGAGCGGGCGCTGGAGAGACCGTCGGCGGCATGGCACTGGAAATGCTCCTGGCATTTCCAGCATTTCCTCCATCCCTGGAGGTCATGCCGCCGTCGAGCCTACGATGCACAGGGATGTGCGAGTGCCGCGGGAGGCAGGATGCCGGGAGTGGCCAGGGATGTATTCACGGCGTGTCGCTCCAGTGCCTGCCCATGGCCTGACGATCAGCTGAGGCTCGCACTTAATCACCAAAAAGAAAAGGCGGGAGACCCCGCCTTTCCTGCTCATGCTCATGCCGCTCAGCCTTCGGCTTCCTTCTCTTCCGCGGGCCATTTTTTGGCGGCTTCCTTGACCATCTTCTCCAGCTCGCCGCTCTCGAGCAGCTCCAGGGTAATGTCGCAACCGCCGATGAGCTCGCCATCGATGTAGATCTGGGGGAAGGTGGGCCAGTCGGCGAATTTCGGCAGGTTCTCGAAGATCTCGGGATCGGCCAGCACATTCACGTAGGCGAATTTCTCACCACACTGCTGCAGGGCCGCGGCAGCACGGGACGAGAAGCCACACTGCGGAAACTGGGGCGTTCCCTTCATATATATGAGTATGGGGTTGTTCTCGACCTGTTCTTTGATTCTTTCCAGTGCATCCATCGTTCGGTTCTCACTCTAATGTTGTTCATATAGGGTATCCCGGGATATGGCGGCATCCTGGGGTTTTCTCAACGGGGCAATTCTACCCGCAGCAGCACACGGCATAAACCCGCAGTTGTCCGGGATGGCAGTGGATCCGCGGGACCACGCCACCTAAACTTGGGCAGGGTGGGCACCTGCTCGGAAAACCGCTGTGAATACGTCCATGTAAGCTCTGCGTCGGCGTCCCTGCCTCCGAAGTTTCCCGATCAGGCACCCGCCCTGCTTTTCAACCACTTACAGTTTTAGATGACGTCATCCTGAATGGATCTGTGGAACCTCTGGCCGTGGTCCGGGTCTTAACGTAAAATTGACAAATCACAATCAGACGATACCTAAGGAGAGAGATCCCGATGAATACCCTGGAAAGAACCCTGCCCCGAAGTACCGAGGGCACTTTTGCCACCAACAAGGTCATCAAGAACACCTATCTGCTGCTGTCGGCCACCCTGCTGTTCAGCGGCCTCATGGCCATGGTGGCCATGGTCCTGGCGGTGCCTGTCTGGACCTACACCGTTTCCCTGATCGTGGCTATGCTCATGGGCATGTTCGTGCTGCCGCGCACCCAGGATTCCGCTGCGGGCCTGGGCGTTATCTTCGCCATCACCGGCCTCATGGGCTTCGGGCTGGGCCCGGTGATTCAGATGTACCTGCAGCTGCCCAACGGCGCCCAGACGGTGGCCCTGGCACTGGGTGGTACCGGCGTCATCTTCCTGGGACTCTCCGGTTATGCATTGAGCAGCCGACGTGACTTCAGCTTCATGGGCGGCTTCATCTTTGCCGGCATGATGGTGATGCTGGTGGCGGTGCTGGCCAACATCTTCCTGCAGATCCCGGCCCTTCAGCTGGCCATCGCCGCAGGCTTCATCCTGCTCATGAGCGGGTTCATCCTGTTCCAGACCAGCCAGATGGTCCACGGCGGTGAAACCAACTACATCAGCGCCACCTATGGCCTCTACCTGTCCATCTTCAATCTCTTCATCAGCCTGCTGCAGATCCTCGGGATCTTCGGCGGAGACGAGTGACGGGAAAACGGACAGCAGTAACTGCGACCCCGGCCACGGCCGGGGTTTTTATTGAGGAGCAAAACCAATGAATATCTGGCTGCAGATCGGCAGCGCCGTGGTCGTGGTGCTGATGCTGGTCTTTCTCTATCCAACCGCCAAGCAGTGGATGACTGACGGCCCCAGAGCAAAGCCCGGGGACTGGCAGGCGGCGCTCATTCCGCTGCTGCTGGTGGTGGGCTTTGTGGTGCTGTTGATCCTGCTGGTCAAAGGATGATGTTCACACCGCAGGACGACTTCACCTAATGGCGTAATCTATAGAAAAGCGGGGGGCGGGTACCTGCTCGGAAAACTTCGGAGGCAGGGATGCCGACGTAGAGCCTACAGGGATGTATTCACGGCGGTTTTCCGAGCAGGTACCCGCCCTGCCCCAAGTTAGACGTCATGGCCCTGGCTCACTCCGGCGCGATGGCCTCCAGCCCTCCCATGTAGCCGCGCAGCACCTCCGGCACCCGGATGCTGCCGTCGGCCTGCTGGAAATTCTCCATCACTGCCACCAGGGTACGGCCAACCGCCAGTCCCGAGCCGTTGATGGTGTGCAGCAGTTCCGGCTTGCCGGTGTCGGGATTGCGCCAGCGCGCCTGCATGCGCCGTGCCTGGAAATCGACGAAGTTGGAACAGGAGGAGATCTCCCGGTACCTTCCCTGCCCCGGCAGCCAAACTTCCAGGTCGTAGGTCTTGGTGGCGGAAAAGCCAAGGTCACCGGTGCAGAGAGTCACCACCCGGTAGGGAAGCCCCAGCTTCTGCAGGACGGTCTCGGCATGGCCGGTGAGCTGTTCCAGAACGTCGAAGGATTCTTCCGCACGCACCGCCTGCACCAGCTCCACCTTGTCGAACTGGTGCTGGCGGATCATGCCGCGTGTGTCCTTGCCGTAGGCGCCCGCCTCGGAACGGAAGCATGGGGTGTGCGCCACCACCTTGAAGGGGAGTGCCTCGGGGGACAGGATCTGGTCGCGCAGCAGGTTGGTGAGCGGCACTTCCGCCGTGGGGATCAGGTACCAGGGGCGCTCCTCCTCCAGCCGGAACAGATCCTCGGCGAACTTGGGCAGTTGCCCTGTGCCGTACAGGGAATCGTCGTTGACGATGTAGGGGACATAGGCCTCGCGGTAGCCGTGCTCCCCGGTGTGCAGGTCGAGCATGAACTGGGCCAGGGCGCGGTGCAGCCGGGCGGTGGCGCCATGCATGACAGTGAAGCGGGAACCGGTGATCCTGGCCGCCGCCTCGAAGTCGAGGCCACCCAGCGCTTCACCCAGTGCCACGTGGTCCCTGGGTTCAAAACCGAATTCCGGAGGTTCGCCCCAGCGCCGTTCCTCGCGATTGTCCTCTTCGTCCCGGCCATCGGGCACGCTTTCGTGGGGCAGGTTGGGCAGGTGCAGCATGAACTGGCGCAGCTCCTCCTGCACCACCTTCAGCGCCTCCTCGGCCACCTTGAGTTCGTCTCCCAGGCTGGCCACCTCCTCCAGCAGCGGCTGGATGTCCTCGCCCGCCGCCTTGGCCCTGCCGATGGATTTCGACTTGGTGTTGCGCAGGTTCTGCAGCTCCTGGGTCTTCACCTGCAGCTCCTTGCGCCGCCTCTCCAGCGTCTCGAAGGCTTCCAGGTCCAGTTCCAAACCACGGCGCGCCAGGGCGGTCGCCACCTTCTCGGGATCACTGCGCAGCAGCTTGGGGTCCAGCATGGTTGCTTCTCTCCATCGTTACTGTTGTTCGTTCCAGGGAAACCTGCCGCAGGAGCGGCGTCTCCGCCGCGAATGTCTTTCAGCTTCGGCGCGGGGCGGACCTCCTACTGGTCCAGGTTGGTGCGTGCGCTCCAGTACACCAGGTGCCCTGGATCGATCTTGTTGCGCAGATGCTCCACCACCGCGGCCACCTTCTCGGGCCGGTCGAAGAACTCGATCACCACCGGCATGTCCAGGGAGAGATCGAGCAGCGAGGCGGTGTGCATCTTACCGGATCGGCCGAAGCCCGCAACTCCGCGAAAGGCGGTGACTCCCGCCACCTTCTCCACGTCGTGGAGGTAGCTCAGGGTCTCCTTCATCTTGCGCTCTCCTTCGGTACAGTAGATGCGCACCATGGTCACTTCGTCGGTCATAGCTGTCTCCCGAGGATGACGCCGGCCCAGGCGGCCAACACGCAGGCGATGACGCTCACCCCCATGTTGAGCAGCGCCTTACCGATCTCCGCCTGCTCGATGAGGTTGAAGGTCTCGATGGAAAAGGTGGAAAAGGTGGTGAAGGCGCCGAGGAAGCCGATGAGCAGCAGCGCCCGCATTTCGGGCCCGGTAGTGAGCCGCTCCAGCAGCAGAATGTAGAGCACGCCCATCACCAGGGAGCCCAGCACGTTCACCGCCAGGGTGCCCCAGGGAAAGCCCCTTCCCAGCCAGCCATAGACGGCAGTGGAGACCCAGAAACGCATGAGCGCACCCAGTGCGCCACCCGCGGCAATGGCCAGTGCCTGCATCGCCCCATCCCTTCTGTAAAAGCGCTATCTTACCGTGAAACAGGCCGGCACGAGCATCAGGAACCCAGACTACTCTCCCTTCTTTCCCGCGGCCCGGTCCAGCTCACGGAGATGCTCCAGCTTCTCGCGGATGCGGATCTCCAGCCCCCTCTCCACGGGCCGGTAGTAGCGCCGCCCTTCCAGCTCTTCGGGAAAATAGCTCTCCCCCGCCGCATAGGCCTCGGGCTCGTCGTGGGCGTAGCGATAGGCCTTGCCGTAGCCCAGTTCCTTCATCAGCTTCGTGGGCGCATTGCGCAGGTGCAAGGGGACCTCGAGGGTGCCGGTGTCCCGGGCCTCCTTCATGGCCGCCTTGAAGGCGGTATAGACGGCATTGCTCTTGGCCGCGCAGGCCATGTAGACCACCGCCTGGGCGATGGCCAGTTCACCCTCGGGGCTGCCCAGGCGTTCCTGCACCTGCCAGGCATCCAGGGCCACCTGCAGGGCTCGTGGATCGGCGTTGCCGATGTCCTCGGAGGCCATGCGCACCACCCGCCGGGCGATGTAGAGCGGATCGCAGCCTCCATCGAGCATGCGGCAGAGCCAGTAGAGTGCCGCATCGGGCGAGGAACCGCGCACCGACTTGTGCAGGGCCGAGATCTGGTCGTAGAAGAGTTCGCCGCCCTTGTCGAAGCGGCGCACCTGGCCGCTGCACACTTCCACCACCACCTCGTGGGTGATGCGCCCCTTCTCGGCCAGGCCGGCGGCATTCTCCAGCAGGTTGAGGGCGCGGCGGGCATCTCCGTCGGCGGCCTGCGCCATGAGCGCGAGGTCCTCTTGGTCGATCTCCAGCCCCTCGCCGCCCAGGCCCCGCTCGCCGTCTTCCAGCGCACGGCGCAGCACCGCCAGCAGCTCTTCCCGGGTGAGGGATTTGAGCACGTAGACCCGGGCCCGCGAGAGCAGCGCGTTGTTCAGCTCGAAGGAAGGGTTCTCGGTGGTGGCGCCCACGAAGAGAAAGGTGCCGTCCTCCACGTGGGGCAGGAAGGCGTCCTGCTGGCTCTTGTTGAAACGGTGCACCTCGTCGATGAAGAGCAGCGTGCCCCGCCCCTCGGCCCGGTTCTGGCGCGCAAGGTCCACCGCGGCACGGATCTCCTTCACGCCCGAAAGAACGGCCGAAAGGGAATGGAAGGCGAAACCGGAGTGGTTGGCCAGCATCCTGGCCAGCGTGGTCTTGCCGGTTCCCGGGGGGCCCCAGAAGATCATGGAGTGGAGCTGTCCCTTTTCGATGGCGCGGCGCAGGGGCCTGCCCTCGCCCAGGATGTGGGACTGTCCCTGGTACTCGCTCAGGGTGCGGGGCCGCATGCGGTCGGCCAGGGGCCGGCTGGCCAGCGCCTCGGCAGCGAAGAGGTCACTGGTCGAGGATGTCATAACCCGGCGGCGGGACGAACTTGAAAAGGCTTTCCGACAGGGGCACGTTCTTCTTCACGTCGTGGAAATGGAAACGTGTCACCTGGCCGAAGCGGTCCGCCATCTCCAGGCTGGCCAGTTCGTCGCCGTCGAAGCCGATGAGGATCTGCTCGAACTGGCTCTCCGGATCCTTGGGCACCAGCTTGATCCAGCTCACGCCCTGCCGGCTGCCCAGTTCCTGGATATCGAAATCCCGCTCGAGGGCCACCTTCTCCGCCAGCAGGCCGGCCGGCGTTCCCCTGAGCGCCGCCTTCTGCGAACGCTGGCTCACCTGTTCGAGATCGCTCTCCACCAGCCAGATGGTACGCCCGTCGGCCACGATGTATCGGGGATACTCGCCCTTGTAGACCCAGCGGAAACGGCCGGGCCGGGAGACATAGAGCACGCCGCTGGCCCGGCTCACCTGGTCCGTTTCGGTGTCGATCACCTGCTGGTCGAAGTCGGCCACGAGGGTATTCAACCCGTCGAGAAACGCCTCGAGTTTCTGACGCGGCGATTCGACGGCATGGAGTGTGGCCGACAGCGTCAGCAGGAGGAAAGGAGCGAGAAAGCGCATAGGAAAGGATACCCGTCGATGGCGAAGATTGTTCACGTTAAGAACCTGCCCCCGGTGAGCAGGTTCCCCGTACCGATGCACGCCCCTCCTCACCCGTTCCATGAGCTCCAAGGGGACTGTGTTGCACAGGCACGCTCAATCCTCGGGCGGAGGCGGTGCCAGCACCTCCCGGTTGCCCTTGCCGTCGGGCGCGCTGACGATGCCGATACGCTCCATCTCCTCCACCAGGCGGGCGGCGCGGTTGTAGCCGATCTTGAGGCGGCGCTGCACGCCGGAGATGGAGCCGCGGCGGCTCTCGGTGACGATGCGCACCGCTTCGTCGAAGAGCGGGTCGGCATCCTCGGCGTCCACGCCGGAGGCTTCCGGCGACAGCCCGGGGATGGCCTCGGTGGGCTCCTGCACGATCTCGTCGATGTAGTCGGGCTGGCCGGCCTTCTTGAGGAAGCTCACCACCCGATGCACCTCCTCGTCGGAGACGAAGGCGCCGTGGGTGCGCTGGGGAATGGAGCTGCCCGGCGGCAGGTAGAGCATGTCACCGTGCCCCAGCAGGTGCTCGGCGCCCATCTGGTCGAGAATGGTGCGCGAGTCGATGCGCGAGGAGACCTGGAAGGCCACCCGGGTGGGGATGTTGGCCTTGATCAGGCCGGTGATCACATCCACCGAGGGGCGCTGGGTGGCCAGCAGCAGGTGGATGCCGGCAGCGCGCGCCTTCTGCGCCAGGCGGGCGATGAGCTCTTCCACCTTCTTGCCCACCACCATCATCATGTCCGCCAGCTCGTCGATGACCACCACGATATAGGGCATGTGGGTGAGGCAGGGTGCCTCGGCAGGCTCGTCCTCGGTGAGGCCGGTTGGATCGGGCTGCCAGAGAGGATCGCGGATGGGCTCGCCCGCCTTCTCGGCGTCGCGGATCTTCTTGTTGTAGCCACCGATCCCCCGCACTCCCAGCGCGGCCATGAGCCGATAGCGCCGCTCCATCTCGCCCACGCACCAGCGCAGGGCGTTGGCCGCCTCTTTCATGTCGGTGACCACGGGCGTGAGCAGGTGGGGAATGCCCTCGTACACCGACAGCTCCAGCATCTTGGGGTCCACCATGATGAGGCGCACCTCGTCCGCCTTCGCCTTGTAGAGCAGGCTCAGGATCATGGCGTTGATGGCCACCGACTTGCCCGAGCCGGTGGTGCCGGCGATGAGGGCATGGGGCATCTTGGCCAGGTCCGCCACCACCGGGCCGCCGGAGATGTCCTTGCCCAGCACCAGGGTCAGGGGCGATTTCGACTGGTCGTACTCCTGGGAGCAGAGCACCTCGCTCAGGTAGACCATCTCGCGGTGCTCGTTGGGGATCTCCAGGCCGATGGTGGACTTGCCCGGAATCACCTCCACCACCCGCACCGAGATCACCGACAGCGAGCGCGCCAGGTCCTTGGAGAGGTTGGTGATCTTGCTCGCCTTGGTGCCGGGCGCCAGCTGCAGCTCGAAGAGGGTGACCACCGGTCCCGGATGCACCGCCACCACCTGCACGGCGATGCGGAAGTCCTCCAGCTTGCGCTCCACCAGCCGGGAGAGCGCCTCCAGCGCCTCTTCCGAGTAACCGTATTCGCTGTGCTGCGGCTCGTCGAGCAGGGAGAGCGGCGGCAGCTCGGAGTTGGGCTCGGGCTCGATGAGGGTCATCTGCTTCTCTTTTTCCACCCGCACGCTGGGCACCACCTTGGTCACCTCGGGCTCGATACGCGGCGGCTTGCGCTCCCTGATCCGCTTCTTCTCCTTCTTCAGGGACTCGCTGCGCTGCTGCTTCAGGCGGCGTGCCTCGGCGTTCTCGCCCCGGCGGCTCAGCCCCTGCCGCACCGCGGCGAAGCCCGCCAGCACCAGGCCGCCGATCCCCTCCATCACGGCCACCCAGGAAATGCCAGTGAAGAGCGTGAAGCCCACCAGAAACAGCGCCAGCAGGAAGAGGCTGCCGCCGGCGGAGCTCACCACTTCCACCAGCCCGCTCTGCACCGCCTGGCCGAGAATGCCGCCCGGCCCGGCAGGCAGGGAGGCATCGGGCGCGAAGTGCATGGCCGCCAGACCGCAGCCCGCCATCAGGGTGAGGAAGAATCCCAACCAGCGCACCACCAGCAGGCGGTAGTCCTTCTCCTTCTCTTCGCCCCGGTCCCTGAACAGCAGCCAGCCGCTCCAGAGAATGACCAGGGGAAAGAGGTAGGCAAGGTAACCGAAGAGGGAGTAGAGCACGCTGGAGAACCAGGCCCCCGCGGGGCCGCCCCCGTTGGTGGCACGGGCGCGCTCCCCCACGAAGGACCAGCCGGGATCCTCCGGCGAAAAGGTGAGCAGCGACAGGACGAAATAGGCGCTGATGGCCAGGAGCAGCAGAAACGCGCCCTCCCTCAGCCTCTTGCTAAAGGTTGCATGCACGGCATATCCAATAAATCAGTTGGTTACAGAGGTTTTCTTGAGTCGTTTGGCAATTATTTCACAGCAGTGCGGGATGCACCACCCGCCCCGACCGTACATTCACCGCCGCGAGAAGCACGTCATCCTTTTGCCAGTCGGGCTGCGCCAGGCGCTGCACCCAGGGCATGAGGCTGGCCGAGAGTGCGATGGAGGCGGTGCGGGGCACCGCCCCGGGCATGTTGGTCACGCCGAAATGGAGCACCCCTTCCGCCTCGAATACCGGCGCCTTCCAGGTGGTGGGCCGGGTGGTCTCCACGCAGCCGCCCTGGTCCACGGCAATGTCCACGATAACGCTTCCCGCTTCCATCGCCGCCACCAGTTCGCGGCCCACCACCCGCGGGGCGCGGGCACCGGGGACCAGCACGGCGCCCACCAGCAGGTCGGCCGAGGCCACCGCATCGGCCACGGCGCTGGCATAGGGATAGCGCGCCGTGATGTTGGGCGCCACCGCCATCATAGTCTCGAGCTTTTCCGGCTTCCTGTCGAAAACGGTGACCTGGGCACCCAGGTCGGCGGCAATCCGGACCGCGTTGCCACCGGCATGGCCGGCGCCGATCACCACCACCCTGCCCCGCCCGGTGGTGGCCACGCCGCCGAGCAGGATTCCCTTGCCGCCGGCCGGCCGCCCCAGCAGCCGCGCACCCCACTGGACGGCGATGCGTCCCGCGATGTTGCTCATGGGCGCGAGTATGGGCAGGGAGCCGTTCACCTCCACCGTCTCGAAGCCAATGGCCGTGAGACCGATCTCGCACAGCCGGCGGATGAGTTCCGGTTCGGCGGCCAGATGCAGGAAGCTGAACAGCAGGTGGTCGTCCCTGAGCAGGCCGAGTTCAGGCCCCACCGGCTCCTTCACCTTGACGATGAGCCGTGCCCCGGCATAGAGTGCCTCGGCATCCGCGACGATGGCGACACCGTGCCGTCGGTAGGCCTCGTCGGGATAGCCGCTGGCCTCTCCCGCACCGGCCTGGAGCAGCACGCGATGGCCCTGCGCCACCAGTTCGGCCGCCGCTTCGGGCACCAGCGCCACGCGCCCTTCCAGGGGCTTGATCTCTTTGGGGATGCCAATTTGCATGTGGTAGGATTCGCGGATTCCAAACGATCAAGTATAAACGAAGGAGTTCTTCCGTGAGTGAGTCCAGACACTGCAAACTGCTGATCCTCGGCTCGGGTCCTGCCGGCTATACCGCCGCCATCTATGCGGCCCGCGCCAACCTGGAACCGGTGCTGGTCACCGGCATGGAACAGGGCGGCCAGCTGATGACCACCACCGACGTGGACAACTGGCCCGGCGACTGGGAAGGAGTCCAGGGACCAGACCTCATGGAACGCATGAAGAAGCACGCCGAGCGCTTCGACACCGAGATCGTCTTCGACCATATCCACACTGCCGAACTGGCCCAGCGTCCCTTCGTGCTCAAGGGCGACACCGGTACCTATACCTGCGACGCGCTCATCATCTGCACCGGCGCCTCGGCCCGTTACCTCGGCCTGCCCTCGGAGGAGAAATTCAAGGGCAAGGGGGTCTCGGCCTGCGCCACCTGCGACGGCTTCTTCTACCGCGGACAGAAGGTGGCGGTGATCGGCGGCGGCAACACCGCCGTGGAAGAGGCGCTCTATCTCTCCAACATCGCTTCCGAGGTGATCCTGGTGCACCGCCGCGATGCGCTGCGCGCGGAGAAGATCCTGCAGAAGCAGATCCTGGAGAAGGCCGAGAACGGCAACATCACCATCCTCTGGGACCACGTGCTGGACGAGGTGCTGGGCGACGATACCGGCGTCACCGGCATGCGCGTGAAGAACGTCAAGGACGGCTCCACCCGGGAGATCGAGCTGCAGGGCGTGTTCATCGCCATCGGCCACAAGCCCAACACCGATCTCTTCGTGGGCCAGCTGGAGATGAACAACGGCTACCTCAAGGTGCAAAGCGGCACCGACGGCAATGCCACCGCCACCTCCATCGAGGGCATCTACGCCGCCGGCGACGTGGCCGACCACGTCTATCAGCAGGCGGTGACTTCTGCCGCCAGCGGCTGCATGGCGGCGCTGGATGCCGAGAAGTACCTCGACGCACTGGCGCTGAAAAAGTAGGCCGCCACCAAGCCGGCCGACATTCGGTCTCCCCGCCTGCCCGACGGAGCAGGCGGGACTTCACCCCAACCTTCGGAGCGCTCCCTTGATCCACCTGCTGGACGGCAGCCCACCCGGGCAGCCCTTTCCCGATCCAGCAACCGCGGAAACCGCTCCCGACGGCCTGCTGGCCATGGGCGGCGACCTCACGCTGCCGCGCCTGGTCAGCGCCTACCGGCAGGGAATCTTTCCCTGGTACAGCCAGGGCCAGCCCATTCTCTGGTGGAGCCCGGATCCACGCATGGTACTGTTCCCGGAAGAACTGCACCTGAGCCGCAGCCTGCGCAAGGAGCTGCGGAAAAGGCGCTTCGAAATCACCTTCGACCGGAACTTCGAAGCGGTGATCCGCGCCTGCGCCGCTCCACGCCACCCGGGCGAAGGCGCCTGGCTGACACATGAGATGATCCTGGCCTACGAGACGCTCCACGAACGGGGCATGGCCCATTCGGTGGAGGCCTGGCAGGAGGGACAGCTGGTGGGCGGGCTCTATGGCGTGCAACAGGGGAGCCTCTTCTTCGGCGAATCCATGTTCAGCCGCGTGAGCAACGCCTCCAAGGTGGCCTTCGTTCACCTGGTGCGGTCACTGCAGCAGCACGGTTGCCCGCTCATCGACTGCCAGGTCTACACGCCCCACCTGGAATCACTGGGCGCCACCCTGATCCCCCGCACCCGGTTCCTGGAACTGGTGAAACGCCACATCGACGATTCCTTCTCTTTCCCCGAAGCACCTTGTTCCGTCTCGGCCTGACACCGCCCCATCCCTGCGACTACCTGCCGGGCGAACTCTCCCGCTCGCTGGTGGTGATCGACGAGGAAGCGCTCGATCCGCATGCCTACGAATTTCTCCTCGCCCAGGGCTTTCGCCGCAGCGGCACCCACGCCTACCGTCCCTGGTGTGACCGCTGCCGCCAGTGCATACCGGCACGCATTCCCGTGGCAGCCTTTCGTCCCAACCGTTCGCAGCGGCGCATTCTCGGGAAGAACCGGGATCTCTCCGCGGAGTGGCACTCCGCCACCGAGCTGAGCGACGAGCAGTGGCAGCTCTACCACCGCTACCTGCAGGCCCGCCACGGGGAAGGCGACATGGCCCGCGCGGGGCGCGCCGCCAGCAATGATTTCCTCTTCAGCCACTGGGCGGAAACCGAACTGCTGGAGCTGCGCCTGGAAGGCGAGCTGGTGGCGGTGGCGGTGACCGACGTGCAGCCGCGCAGCCTCTCGGCGCTCTACACCTTCTTCGCGCCGGAACAGGCCGGGCGCTCCCTGGGCAGCTTCGCCATCATTGAGCAGGTGGAAGCGGCCCGCGCAGCGGGAAGAAGCTGGCTCTACCTGGGCTACTGGATCGCTCCCTGCCGCAAGATGAGCTACAAGGCCAACTTCCTGCCCCTGGAGGTCAGGCGCCCGGAGCGGGAGATCCGCGCAGAGCAGTGGCAGCGGCTGGCGGACCGGCAGGCGCGGGAAGCATTCCTGGCCGAACTCGAATCGGACTCCTTCCACTGGAGCCGGGAATATTCGGTTCAGAAGTAGCGGGCCAGCTCCAGCTGCAGGTAGTCGTCCCTCCTGAAGGGATACTGGAGGTCTTTCGGAGAGACATTGAACCAGGCACGCGACTGCAACGACAGTTTCCAGAGCTGGCCCAGGCGCCGGCTGGCTTCGATATTGAGCAGGGTGGAGCCATTCTGCCAGTCCACGATCACCCCTGCCAGAAGCTCGGTGCTCTGTTCGTCGTTGGCGGTCCAGCGGACGCCCAGGAACAGATCGTGGTTGAAGGGGGTGGCCGACTCATCCCCCCGCTGATCATAGAGCGCCTCGGAGATCAGTCCGAGATCGGAACTGGTCTGTGCAATGCCCACCAAGGTATATTCGAAGCCGCCGGTCCAGGCATAGAAACCTCCACTGTCACTGTCCCGGTACAGCGCTTCGAGCTTCCACAGCCACTGCCCCAGCGTTGCCTGGATATCGACACTGGCCTGGTCGATGAGTTCGTAATAGGGCACCAGCACCAGCTCACCCCTGTTATCCAGCGTGGGAATGAACAGCGGATCCCGTCCCGTGCCGTGAAACAGCGAAACCCCCAGGTCCCACTCCCCGATGTAGTGAGACCAGCGGGCCGCCAGGTCCACCCGCTTCCGCTCGGCACCCGATTCATACAGGGCATGACCGGTATCCACCCGGGGATGGGTGCGAAAGCGTCCGTGAACGCCCGGAAAGGTCCGCTCACGGAATCCGATCAGCGCAAAGAGATCCACGGTCCCCCACTCCCTCTCCAGCGAGAGCTTGGCCATTGGCTGCCCCAGCTTCTGTTCTGCGTCCGGATTCTCCACCAGGTCGGTCTGGTTGACGATGTCCACCAGGTGCCAGGCTTCGGTTACGCCCCAGTAGACCTTGCCGACACCCACCAGGGTTTCCCAGCCGTCGCCGACATGGGTCCACTGGAACTCCCGCACGTCGGCATGGGTGCGCTCGTCGTCACGCGCATCGAGCCGCCCGAACAGGCGGGTAACAAAGATGTCGCGCCCGTCGTTCCACTCGCGGGCCAGCTCGGGTTCGAAGCTGATGGACCCGTCGTTGTCGTACTGCCTGGAATCGAAGGGCGACTGGAAGAAGGTACGCCCTTCGACGGCAACATTTCCCGACCAGTCCCAGCCATTCGCCGGCAGGGAGTAGCACAGGCAGCAGATGACGAGGAGCCGTTGCCTTCCGGTCATGTCACTTGATGGCCAATCGCGGCGCACGGCGCCGCTCCTGCAGGCATGAAATGGAGTTTCACCTTGTGCGCTTGAGGCTGTTGCGGGTGAAGTCGGAGTCCTTCAGGCCGGTACGGAAGCGGTAGTTCTTCCAGGTGAGCAGGGTGCTCTTGCCGGTCTGGTGATTCTCCATGAACATTTCACTGGCCCGCCAGTACTTGTCCAGGTACTGCTTGTAGCCCTTGAACACCAGTGTCTTGAGCAGGGAATTCTTGCGGTCGTAGAACTCGATCTTCAGCGGAATGTAGCGCTCCTTGTCGATCCACACCAGCTGCCGGGTGTAACCGGAATACTTGCTCACCGGATAACGCTCGATGACGAACACGGGGATGCCGTCCAGTTCATCGTCACGGATGTACTTGTAGGTGTACTTCTCGATCTCCTGGGAAGCGAGATCCTCGTAGGCGAACTCGCTGCCCATGAAGGGACCCGACTTGTTGCGCGAGGCGATGCGCTTGACCCGCTTCAGCGCCGGCAGGTAGAGCCACTGGTCGTCGTCCTTCACCTTGTGGGAATAGGTGAGCAGTGCCGTGCCCTTCACGTCGCGCGGCTCGTCGAAGACGATGAGAGTCTTGTCGCCGTCGTTCTCCACCTCCAGCGATTTCACGCGCATCTTGCGCAGGCTCTCCTCGCCATGGCGGTTGCGCAGCAGCATCTCCATGTTCGCCTGGAAATCGCCCCATCCCTTGTCCCTGTCGTCCACCTCCGTGGCGATGGCCAGGCCCTTCTCCTCCGGCGTCTGTGCCGGCAGGTCGAGGGAGAGGAGCAGGAAAGCCACCAGGAGGAATGCCGGCAGCATGCGGTTCATCAGTTTCATCGTTTCTTTTCTCCAAATTGCATCAGCAGCGGCGGCAGGAAGAAGAAATCCACCAGCAACGCGAGACCGATGGTGATGGCGGTGAGCAGCCCCATGCCCGCATTGAGTTTGAAATCGGACAGCGCCAGCACGCCGAAACCCAGCATCAGCACCAGGGTGGTGACCCAGAGCGCCGTGCCCACGGTGTGGAAAGCGTAGCGTACCGCATCCTCCGGACTCAATCCCTGTTCACGCCGCGCACGCAGGTACTTGGAGAGGAAATGGACGGTATCGTCCACCACGATGCCGATGGTCATGCCGCCCACCACCGAGAGGGCCAGCCCCACTTCCCCCACGAACAGCGCCCAGAGCCCGAAACCCATGCCGATGGGAGCCAGGTTGGGGATGAGGCTGAGCAGTCCGATGCGCACCGAGCGCAGGAAAATGGTGAGAATGAGCGAGATCAGCACCAGGGCCACCACGGTTCCCTCGAGCATGGCGCGGATGTTCCGGTGACCGATGTGCGCAAACATGAGCGTGGGACTGGCGCCTTCCACGTGCATGTAGTCCGGCGCATGCTCCCGCAGCCAGTTCTGGGCCCGCTCCTGCAGGGACAGCAGTTCCTCCGAGGAGATGGACCTGAGCGTGATGGTGATGCGCGTCGCCGACTTCTTCACGTTGATCTGGTTGTTGAGGTCCAGACCGAAGGGCAGGGAGAACTCGTACAGCAGCAGGTACTGGGCGGCCAGCTCGCGGTTGTCCGGCAGCCTGTACCAGGCGGGATCGTCCCCGTGCAGGTTCTTGTTCAGCCGCTTCATGATGTCGGTGAAGGTGTTCACGTGCAGTACTTCCGGCTGCTGGCGCAGCCAGTTGGCGAACTCGTCCACCATTCTCAGGTACTCCGGACTGGTTACCTCGCCCTCCCCTTTCGCGGGTAACGAGTACTCGAGCATGTAGATGCCGGTGAGGTGTTCCACCACGAAATCGGTATCCACCCTGAAGGGGACGTTTTCACTGAAGTACTTCACGAACTCGTCGTTGAGCTGATTGCGTGGCACCTGGGCCACCAGCAGCACGATGAAGGCCCCCATGCCCCACAGCAGGCCCTTGCGGTGCCGGATCACCCAGTCCGCCAGGTGCTCCATGGCGCCCTGCCCCCGGGTATGCGCCTGGCCCGGTTTCACCGGCAGGATCATCATCATGGCGGGGAGAAAGGTGAGGGAGAGCACGAAGGCCACCATCACCCCCATGGCCGCCATGTTGCCGAGGTCACGGAAGGGGGGCGCATCGCTGAAATTGAGACTGAGAAAACCGATGGCCGTGGTGAGCGAGGTGAGAAAGACCGGTCCCAGGTTGAGCCGCAGGCTCTCCATCATCGCCTCTTCCTTGGTCTCACCACGCCGCGGCCCCTGCAGGAAGAGCACGATGATATGGATACAGTCCGCCACCGCCAAGGTCATCACCACCACGGGCGTGGTGACCGTGGGCGGGCTCAGGTAGATTCCCAGCCAGCCGGTGAACCCCATGGTGGCGATCACCGACATGATCAGGACACCCATGGAAGCGATCACACCGGCAATCGAACGCAGCATGAAGCTCATGGTCACCAGGATGATGAGGATCATCACCGGATAGAGCGTTTTCATGTCCTGCTGCGAGAGCTTCGGGAAAGTGGCGTTCATGATCACCATGCCGGTGAGGCGCACCTCCACCTCGGGATTGCGCTGCATCGCCTCCTGCGCCAGGCGCTCGGCGAATTCCGCCACCGCCGGCACCTCGTCCAGCTTCTTGCCCGGGAGCTGGATGGTCACATTGATACCGGTGTGGGCACCGTCCGGAGAGACCAACCGCCCGACCAGCAGCGGCTCGTGGAGTGCCACCTGGCGGATCTTCTCGAGCTGTTCGTCGCTGAGCTTCTCTGCATCCTCCACCAGGTCCGCCACCTTCAGGTCGTCTCCCTCGGCCTCGGTGTGCTGGTAGTTGGTGATGGAATCGACACGAATCGAGTAGGGAATCTGCCACGCCTCCTTGGTGAGCCATTCCACCGTGGCCAGGGTTTTGCGGGTAAAGACGTTGCCGTCCTTCGGAGAGACGACGAAGAGGACGTTGTCCACCTTGGTGTAGGTGTTCTGCATCGCCTCGAAGGCCTGCAACTGGGGATTGTCCTCGCTGAAGAACATGCGGTAGTCGTTCTTGAACTGGAGGTAACGGGCACCGGAACCTATGGCCCCGATGAGCAGAATGCTCAGGACCACGACCATCCATGGGTGCTGCAGAACCAATCTGAAAAAACGGCCTTGGATTCAACTCGTAAGTGCAACTCGATCTAGAGCGGGAGGGTAAGCTGCGGTAGCATCACGGCTTACTCAATCCACCAAGAGAGAGGAGCACGATGAGAGGCTACACGCAGCTTACCCGAGATGAACGATACCAGATCTATG
>QNZQ01000085.1 GCA_003972985.1 Gammaproteobacteria bacterium
AGCGTGTCTTCAGCTGGTGCTTTCAGCTCGACAACGTTACTCTCGTTCATAGCGGTGTACGTCTCCTGTTGGTTGTTGATCCGCCAAGACCAATCAACAGGGTACTCCGCTTCTTCCGTCAGCCCGTACACCAGAAATCAGCATAGCTCGGTGACGAGGCGCTGAAGCAGGTTGCGCGCCTGCTCACCGACAACGTGCGTGAGGGCGACGTGGTGGCGCGCTGGGGTGGCGAGGAGTTCATCGTATTCCTCGACGAGACCGGGCAGGAGGAGGCGACGCAAATTGCAAACAGAATCCGCAGGGCCATTGAGGAGAGGCCCTTCGAAATGAAGGAGGGCGCCAGCTTCCACTTCACCGCGAGCGCGGGTGTCACCTGTTCCGGACGTGGTGAAACGGACCTGGAGAAGCTCATCAACGCGGCCGACCGCTGTCTCTATTCCGCCAAGGAGCAGGGGAGGAACCGGGTGCTGGTGGGGGATTCCGATTGCTGCCCGGCCTGACAGAGATAGCGCGAGTCTGCTTCAGGACTGCTCCTCTGCCGCCGTGCGGTAGTGTTCCACCAGCGCATGCACCAGCGGTGCGCAGATCACCCGGATGGCGTGTTCGAGCTGACCGCCGGGAATGACGAGGGTATTGCGCCTGGACATCCATGACCCCTTGATCCGCCGGATGAACTGAGGGAAATCATACCCTTTCGGGTTGCGGAAGCGGATCACCACGATGCTCTCGTCGAGGGAGGGGATATCCCGCAGAACGAAGGGATTGCTCGAATCGCTCAGCGGCACCCGCTGGAAGTTGATGTCGGTGAGCGAGAACTGGGGAACGATATAGTCGATGTAGTCGGGCAGCCGTCGCAGAATGGTCTGGATGGTGTCTTCCGCCTCCTTGTTCTTCTGGTGGGTGTCCCTGTGGATCTTCTGGATCCACTCCAGGTTGATCACCGGCACCACACCGATGAGCAGGTCCACCCAGCGGGCCACGTCCAGTCCCGGAACATCGCCCTTGGCCAGCCGCTGGCGCTGTTCGGTGACGCGTGGATTGTGTGAGAGGAAGGTGGAGCGGCGGCTCCAGGGGTGCTCGGAATAGCCGCCGTGCAGCCCGTCGTAGACCAGCAGGTCGGTTCCCTTGGGAATCTCCTCCCAGGGTGTGAAGGAACCCACGGGAACACCGTAGATTTCCGCCAGTTCCTCGTTCTCGGCGTAGCGCCGGCAGAGCCCCGTTCCGGTACGGGAGTATTCACGGAACAGCCCCTCGAGACGCTCCAGGAAGTTGGCTTCGGGGGAGAAGTGGCTCAGGCAGCGTCCCTTTTCCAGGTGGCGTTCCACCTGGTATTTCATCGCCTTGCGGTCGTAGCGGCGAAAGGCGTTGCCGTCCACGCGGAAACGGGTGATTCCCTCTTCCCGGAAGAGGCGGTCGAAGACGCGCCGGAAAGTGGTGGTGCCGGCCCCTGACGAGCCGGTGAAGGCGATGATGGGGTGCTTGACGGACATGGTTCACCTCGCCGGTTTCGGGCGAATGTCCGCAACTTATAGCACAGATCGGCAATACCGTATAGCCAGTAAGGGTATTGAGCCCTGGGGCCAGCTCACCAGGGACGGGGTTCCCGCAGGGGGGCCGAACGGGTGCTCATCGCCCGCTGTTCTTCCAGCAGGAACTGGTTGCGCATCAGGTAGGCGGGGTTGCCCTCGGCCTGGTCGAGCCACTGTTCCATGAGGCCCATGGCACCCCGGCCGCCCTTGTCCGATTCACTGGTGGAGATGCTCTCCTCGGTGCCCTGCTGTTCACTCTCTTCCGAGCCCTGGGCACCGAGCTGATCGAACTCCTCCACGGCACCCTGGTCCCGGCTCGCTTTCTCGGCGTCGAAGGTTTCGGTTTCGCCGGCAGGACCGCGGCGACGCTCCAGCGGTGGACGCTCTTCGGGTGGACGCGGCTTTTCGACGGATTCCTCGCCCTTGCCTGGCTCCTCGGCCACTCCCTCCTGCTGCTCTTCCGCGGCCTGCTCGCCCTCTTCCTTCTCGGGGGGGGGCTGCTTGCCACCGGCCTCTTCCCGGGGCTGCTCCTCGGCGCCGCCCTTTTCCTCGGAGGGCGTTTCGGATTTCTCGCCGGCCTTCTTCTCTTCAGGTTGTTCCTCGGCACCGGATGATCTCGGTTCCTGCTTTTCGCGGTCTTCCTGTTCGCCTCCGCCCTGTTCCTTCTCCTGGCGTTCCTCCTTTGCGCCGGCTGCCTCCTGCTCCCGCTCCTCCTGGCCACCGGGCTGCTGTTCCTGCTGTTGGCTCTGCTCGCCGCCCTGCTGCTCCTCTTCGGTTTCCTGCTGGCCCGAGGGCTGTTCCTGGCTTTCGCCGGCTTCACCGGACTGTTGCTGTTCGGATTCCTGCTCTCCCGACTGTTGCTGCTCCGACTCCTCGCCGCCGGCTGACTGCTGCTCGGATTGCTGTTCGCCCTGCTGTTGCTGCTCCGATTCCTGCTCGCCGCTGGACTGTTGCTCGGATTCCTGTTGCTGTCCCGACTGCTGCTGCTCGGACTCCTGCTCTCCGGACTGCTGCTGTTCCTCGGATTCCTGTTCCCCGGTCTGCTGCTGTTCCTGTTTTTCCCCTTCCTGTTCCTGTTGCTTTTCCTCCGCCTGCTGCGCTTGCTTTTCCTGCTCCTTTTTCTTCTGTTCTTCCTTTCGTTTCTGTTCCTCCCGGGCCTTCTTTTCCGCCTCGGCTTTCTCCTTCTCTTCCTGTTCCTTCTGCGCGCGCGCCAGCAGGGCCGTGACCAAGGAGAGGTTGTAACGGGCATCTTCGTGCTTGGGATCGCGGACGAGTGCCTCGCGATAGGCCTTGGCCGCCGCCTTGTAGTCACCCATGCGGAAGTAGCTGTTGCCCAGGTTGTAGAGGGCATCGGTGATTACCGCCTTGCGCTGCACCTGCGCAAAGGCCTCGGCGGCCTTGTCGTACTTTCCTGCCCGGTAATAGGCAACGCCCTTGCGATAGGGGTCGGTGAACCTCTCCGCGGCCGTGGGGTAGTCGCCCTTCTCGTAGACCAGCATGGCTTCCTGTTCGTTGTTGAGGAACAGGGCTGCCTGGGCACAGAGGGGCAGCAGAAGAAGCGGTATCGAGAGCCATCGCCACATCATGAGGCACCTCGTGCGTAACGGCTGAGCGGGCCGAACAGGTAGAGAACCAGTAACACCGCCGGAATCAGCGGCAGGTAGAAACGTTCGTTCCAGATGCGGGTGGGCTGGCCTTTCACGCGGACGTTGTCGGCATCCTCGAGGATGGCCTCCAGGATGGCCCCGATGTCACGGTCGTGGTAGTCCGCCACCTGGAACAGGCCGTCACCGAGGTCGGCCATCTGTTGCAGCTCGAAGCGGTTGAGACGCGAGATGACGGCCTGTCCGCCGGGCGCGGTGATGTAGGGCACGGGACCGCCTCCCTCGGTGCCCACACCCAGCACATGCAGGTGGATGCCTTTCTCGCGCAGCTCCCGGATCTTCTCCTGCAGGCCGGGTTCGTCGAAGTCGCCATCGGTGATGAGCAGCAGGTGCCGGGTGGTGCGCCTGCTGTCGTCTTCGGCAAAGAGCATGCCCGCCTTGTCCAGAGCGTTGACCAGCCGGCTGCCGGGGAGCCGCACGAGGTCCGTGGAAAGCGTGGGCAGGACGCGCCTGAGGGTTTCCATGTCCTTGGTGAGCGGTGCCACCACGTGCGCCACGGTGGCAAAGGCCACCAGCCCGATACGGATGCCGGGGTTGAGCCGCAGCAGATCCTGGATCTCCTGCTTGGCCCGTGCCAGCCGCGAGGGACGCACGTCCTGGATGTTCATGGAGGCCGAGATGTCCAGCAGTACCACCAGCTCGGCGGCGGGCTGGAAGGCGGAGATGCGCTCGTAGTCCCAGCGGGGGCCGGCCATGGCAACCACCAGCAGGGCCCAGGTGGTGCTCCAGGCGATCAGTACTTTCCAGTTGCGCTGCTGTTTTCCCGTTACCTCGCCCGTGAGGTGGGGCAGCAGTTCGGCGTCGGCATAGAGGTATTCCTTGCCGCGCCGGCGCAGCGGCTGGCTCCACCTGAGCCAGGCCAGCACGGCTGGAATGAGCAGCAGCAGCCAGAGCCAGTGGGGTTGGGCAAAGTGGAAGCCGGTAGCGTTCATGTCACAGGTACCCCACGGGGCGGCGCATCCTCGCGCCCGGGAAGAGGCCGAGGAGCAGCAGGCTCAGCAGCGCGAGCGACAGGGGCCAGCGGTAAAGGGGATGGGGAATGTAGATGGTGCGCGACTCCGCCTTGCTCTTCTCCAGCTCGTTGATGCGCTGCGAGATCTTTTCCAGGGCATCGGCATCACTGGCGCGGAAGTAGGCGCCACCGGTGGTTTCGGCGATCTTTTTCATGATGGCTTCGTCGAAACCCAGATCGGAGCGGTAGACGAGCCGGCCCTCCTCGACGATGGGGACCTCCTTCTGGTGGCTGCCCACGCCAATGGCATAGATGCGCACGCCCTCGGCAGCCGCCAGCCTGGCCGCTTCCAGCGGGGGAATGGTGCCGGCGGTGTTCTCGCCATCGGCCACCAGGATCAGTACCCGTGACCCCTCGGGACGCTCGCGCAGCTTCTTGATGCCCAGGCCGATGGCGTCACCCATGGCGGTGCCGTCACCGGCGATGCGCGGGACCAGGTTCTCCAGCAGCTGGCGGACCATCAGCCTGTCCAGCGTCAGGGGCGACAGCACGAAGGCCTGGTTGCCGAAGATGATAAGCCCCACGCGGTCCCCCTCACGCTCCTCGATGAAACGACCCATGACCCCCTTGACCACCTGCATGCGGCTCACCTGCTGGCCGTTGACGGTGAAGTCCAGTGCTTCCATGGAGTGGGAGGCGTCCACCGCGAGCATCAGGTCGTAGCCTTCGATGCGCTCGTCGGTGTAGGGCTGCAGCCACTGGGGGCGCATCAGCGCTAGGGTCAGGCCGAGCCAGAGCAGCAATATCAGCAGGGCATGGATGCGGGTGCCGGTGGCGATACCGGGACGATGGGTGGTGAAGGCGTCCTGCAGCCGTTCCAGGGAAGGGTGCAGCAGCGTGGTCTGGCGCTGCTGGGAGTCTCTGGCGATGACCTGCCTGCGCCAGGAGACCAGCCACTGTGCCGCCGGCAGCAGCAACAGCAGGATCATCCAGGGCCACTGGAAATGGATCACGAGCGCTGTCTCCTCGCCCACACCAGCGCGGCCTCGATGAGGCGTTCCACCTGTTCACGGCTCACGGGGCAGTGGCCGGGCGGGGCATAGGGAACCGTGATCAGGGCCTTGCCTTCGCGGGTCCAGGGAAACTCCTCCGGATCCTGTTGCTCCAGCCACTCCAGCCACTCCTCGCCGGTGAGTCCGGCCGCCTCCTCGCGACCGATGCGGGCCACGGCGATGCGCCTGAGCAGCTCCGAGAGTTCGCGCATGGCCTGTTCCGGCGTCAGCTGCGGCAGCAGGCGCCGCAGTGCCAGCAGCTGGTTGCGCGCATCCCGGTGCCAGCTGCCGAAGGGATAGCGCAGCAGGCTGCGGATGCCCAGGTAGAGCAGGGCAATGGCCGCGGCCGTCGCCAGCAGGAGCAGCCACCAGCCCAGTGCCGGCGGCCACCAGGAGGGGGCGTCCAGGTCATGGATGTCCCGCATGCGCGCGATGAGATCGGTGTCGTTCACAGCCAGGCCCTCATGCGCAGGCGGCGCTCCAGTCCCCGCATCAGGGCGCTGTGCACGTCTTCATCGGTCCAGACCGGGATCACGGCGATGCCCAGACTGTTGGCCAGCTGTACCAGCCGGTTGCGGCGGGTCTCCCACTCCTCACGGTAGCGTTCCCGCGCGGTGCTGTCGGAGGTGTTCACCTCGAGCAGGTCTCCGCGGGCATCGCGGAACAGCACCGTGCCCATGTCGGGCAGCTCCCGGTCGGCAGGGTCGTCCACCGGCACCAGCACCACCGAATGGTGCTGGCAGAGCTGGGAGAGGGGCTGTTTGAGCTCCTGGGGGTCGCGGTTGAAGTCGGCGATGACGAACACCAGTCCGCCGGTACCGATGCCCTGGCTTGCCTTGTGCAGGATGCCCGGCAGGTTGTTGGAGCCATGGGTGGTATCGCACTGCTCGGGCTCGGTGGTGAGTGCGCTGAGCAGGCGCCACAGGGCGCGCCTGTCCTTGGTGGCGCGGAAATAGTGGTCCTCGCAGCGTGGGTCGCCGAAGAGCACGCCACCCACCCGGTCGTGCAGGTGGTTGGCGGCCCAGCCGAGCAGTGCCGCGGCCTTGGCCGCCTGGATCGACTTGAAGGTGCCACGGGTGCCGAAATCCATGTGCGGCCCCCGGTCCACGCAGAGCAGGACGCTGCGCTCGCGCTCTTCGCGGAACACCTTCAGGTGGGGCTCGCCGGTGCGGGCGGTGACCTTCCAGTCCATATTGCGGATGTCGTCACCCTCGTGGTACTCGCGTACCTCCTCGAAGTTGAGTCCCTGGCCGCGGAACACCGAGGCGTAGAGGCCGGCGAAGGAGGAGTTCACCAGGTGATGGGAGGCCATGCCCAGGGCGTGGGCCTGGTGGCGCAGCTCCAGCAGGTCGTCGAGTACGGGTTGCAGGCTCATGGGGACGTGACACCCTGCGCGTTGTCGACTTTGGGTGTCGGACGGGAGCCCGGCCTGCGAAGGGGGTGGTGCATGGGGTTCAGGGAATGGCCACCAGGGAGAGCAGACGCTCGATGAGGTCGTCGGTGGTGATGCCTTCCGCTTCCGCCTCGAAGCTGAGCAGCACTCGGTGGCGCAGGATGTCCGGCGCGATCTTCTGGATGTGACCCGGCGAGACGAACTCGTCGCCGTCGAGCCAGGCGCGCGCGCGGGCGCAGCGGGCCAGTGCCAGGGTGGCACGGGGCGAGGCGCCGAAACGGCACCAGCGTGCCATCTCCTTGTCATAGAGCTCCGGCTTGCGGGTGGCCTGCACCAGGTCGACGATGTAGCGGTTCAGCTTGGGATCCAGGAAGATGTCTGCCGCGGACTTGCGCATGGCGAAGAGGGTGTTCTGGGTCAGCGGTTCGGGCGGGTTGATCTCCACCGCCTGCTGGCGGTTGTGGTCCAGTTCCAGGATCTCCAGCTCCTCGGCGTGGGTGGGGTAGCTCACCACCACCTGCATGAGAAAGCGGTCAAGCTGCGCCTCGGGAAGCTGGTAGGTGCCCTCCTGCTCGACGGGGTTCTGGGTGGCCAGCACCATGAACAGTTCCGGCAGCTGGTAGGTCTTCTGTCCCACGGTGATCTGCCGCTCGCCCATGGCCTCAAGCAGCGCGGCCTGCACCTTGGCCGACGCCCGGTTCACTTCGTCGGCCAGCAGGATGTTGTGGAAGAGGGGGCCGGGTCTGAACTCGAACTCGGCCTTCTCGTGGCGGTAGATGTCGGTACCCACCAGGTCGGAAGGGAGCAGGTCCGGGGTGAACTGGACGCGGTGGAAATCACCCTCGAGTCCCTCGGACAGCGCGTTCACCGCGGTGGTCTTTGCCAGCCCGGGCATGCCTTCGACCAGCAGGTGTCCATCGGCCAGCAGGCAGATGAGCATGCCGTCGACGAGATTCTGTTGTCCGATTACCCTGGAGCCGATGTGCTTGCGAAGTGGTTCGAGTGCCTGAGGTGTCATGCGGTTGTGCTGCTTCCTTCGTTGAAGTGGATGAGTATCCAGTCTGAAATGACCCTCAATCCTGCGCTTTTTTTTGGACAGGTGCAAGGCTGGCCAATGTCATCCCAGGACCACGTCATCTAACTTGGGCAGGCCGGGCACCTGCTCGGAAAACCGCCGTGAATACATCCATGTAGGCTCTGCGTCGGCATCCCTGCCTCCGAAGTTTTCCGAGCAGGTACCCGCCCCGCTTTTCAATAGCTTACGTCATTAGATGACGTTATCCTGTTCCCGTTGAAAATTTCCTGCGTGTTGCTACACTACGCGGCTCGATTTTTCAGGAGTTGGAAATGCGTCAACCACTGGTAGCTGGAAACTGGAAGATGAACGGGAGCCTGGCGAGCGTGCGCGAGCTCCTTGCCGGCCTCAAGGAAGGCATCGGTGATGTGAAGGTGGCGGAAGTCGCCGTCTGCCCGCCGGCCATCTACATTCCCGAGACCCAGGCCCAGTTGGCCGGCACGCCCATTTCCTGGGGTGGGCAGGATCTTTCGGTTCACGAATCCGGTGCCTACACGGGCGAAATCGCCGGTCCCATGCTGCGTGACTTCGACTGCAAGTACGTCATCATCGGCCACTCGGAGCGGCGCACCTATCACGGGGAAACGGACGAACTGGTGGCCGAGAAGTTCAGCGCCGCGCGCAAGTCCGGCCTGGTGCCCATTTTCTGCATCGGCGAGACCCTGGAAGAGCGCGAGAGCGGCATCACCGAAGAGGTGGTGGCCCGGCAGGTGGATGCGGTCATCGAGCACTGTGGCGTGGAGATGCTGGGCGAAGGCGTCATCGCCTACGAGCCCGTCTGGGCCATCGGCACCGGCAAGACGGCATCTCCCGAGCAGGCGCAGGAGGTGCATGCCTTCATCCGCAGCCGCGTGGCAAAGAGCAGCAGCGACGTGGCCGAGGGGTTACGCATCCTCTACGGTGGCAGCATGAAGCCGGACAATGCCGCTGAGCTTCTGGCCAAACCCGACATCGACGGTGGCCTCATCGGTGGGGCTTCGCTCAAGGCGGCTGATTTCCTCGGCATCTGCACTGCTGCCAACGACTGAGTTCTCAGATCATGCACACGATCCTGGTAGTCTTTCATCTGTTCCTTTCCATCGGGCTCATCGGCCTGATACTCATCCAGCATGGAAAGGGCGCAGAGGCCGGCGCGGCCTTCGGCAGCGGGGCCTCTTCCACCGTATTCGGTGCCCGGGGGTCCGCGAACTTCCTGAGCCGCACCACGGGGGTGTTGGCCGCGCTTTTCTTCGTGACCAGCCTCGCGCTGGCCTGGATGGCGATGAATACGGCACGGGATGCGGGTATCATGGCTACTGCGCCGGAAGTGGAAGAGATTCCTGCACCGGTCGCGACTTCCGACCTGCCGCCGGTGGTCGAGCAGAAGGCTCCGGCCGGTGACGTGCCCCAGGTTCCCGTGGAAGGAACTCCCGCTGCAGAAAAGCAGTCAGAGGAGACGAAAGAGACCGGAAAGACGGTTGATCAGTAAAAGTTTTTGCCGAAGTGGTGGAATTGGTAGACACGCTATCTTGAGGGGGTAGTGGCGCAAGCCGTGCCGGTTCAAGTCCGGCCTTCGGCACCATCTCGAAAGACGGTATCCGGTTTCCGGATACCGTTTTTTTATGCCTGACAAAATAATTAAAATACCAATAAAAACAATCAGTTGTAATTTGATGCCAAGTTGACAGCCCTGGTGCCCCTGCAATAGACTTAAGCGCTGTTCGTATGGTCCCTATTCGACCGTATACGCCAGATAAACGGGGGGCAGGCAAGGCGTGCTGGAAAACTATCTACCCATCCTGATCTTCATCATCATCGGCCTGCTGGTCGGGGTGGCTTTCCTGGTCATCGGTTTCGTTCTCTCCCCGCACAAGCCGGACGAGGAGAAGGGGTCACCCTACGAGTGCGGTTTCGAGGCCTTCGAGAACGCGCGCATGAAGTTCGACGTGCGTTTCTACCTGGTCGCCATCCTCTTCATCCTGTTCGATCTCGAGATCGCCTTCTTCTTTCCCTGGGCCGTGGTGCTGGACCAGGTGGGGCCGACGGGTTTCTGGGCCATGATGATCTTCCTGGGGATCCTGGTGATCGGTTTCGTCTATGAATGGAAGAAAGGAGCGCTGGAATGGGAATAGAAGGCGTACTCGAAGAAGGCTTCGTAACCACTTCGCTGGATACGGTCATCAACTGGGCCCGCACCGGTTCGCTCTGGCCCATGACCTTCGGCCTGGCCTGCTGTGCCGTGGAGATGATGCAGGCAGGCGCCTCCCGCTACGACCTGGACCGCTTCGGCATCATCTTCCGCCCCAGTCCCCGCCAGTCCGACGTGATGATCGTGGCGGGTACCCTGGTGAACAAGATGGCGCCGGCGCTGCGCAAGGTCTATGACCAGATGCCCGAGCCGCGCTGGGTGATCTCCATGGGTTCCTGCGCCAACGGCGGAGGTTATTACCACTACTCCTACGCCGTGGTGCGGGGCTGTGACCGGGTGGTGCCGGTGGATGTCTACGTGCCCGGCTGCCCGCCCACGGCGGAAGCACTGCTCTACGGCATCATCCAGCTGCAGAAGAAGATCCGCCGGGAGACCACCATTGCGCGCACCGGCAGCGAGGCCGCGGCATGAGCCTCGAAGATCGCCTGGACGACCTCGAAGAGGCGCTGGAAGAGTACCTCGAAGAGGAGTACCAAGACTGTACCTGGAAACGCGACAAGGGCGAGATCACGCTCACCGTTCCCAGGGAGAAGCTGCTCGAGGTGATGACGCTGCTGCGCCGCAAGCGCACACTGGGTTTCGACCAGTGCATCGATGTCTGCGGCGTGGACTACGCGGCCTGGAAGCAGGACGAGTGGGAGGTGCAGGACGCTCCCAATACCGGTTTCAGCCGGGCCGTGGAACGGGACGGGGAGATCCAGCCCGCTCCCAAGAGCCGCTTCGCCGTCGTCTATCATCTGCTCTCCCTCTCCAACAACTTCCGTCTGCGGGTGAAGACCTTTCTCGACGAGGACTATCCCGTGGTGGACTCGGTCATCGACCTGTGGAACGGCGTGAACTGGTTCGAGCGGGAGGCCTTCGACATGTTCGGGATCCTCTTCAACGGTCATCCCGACCTGCGCCGCATCCTCACCGACTACGGCTTCGTCGGCCATCCCTTCCGCAAGGACTTCCCGCTCATCGGGCAGGTGGAGATGCGCTACGACGAGAAGCTGGGCCGGGTGGTGTACGAGCCGGTGAGCATCGAGCCCCGGGTCAACACGCCGCGCGTGGTGCGGGAGGACTGCCGTTACCTTCCCGACGGCATCGCGCCCGAGGTGGCGGAGGAGGAGGCCGATGGCTGAGATCCGCAATTTCACCCTGAACTTTGGTCCCCAGCATCCAGCCGCCCACGGGGTGCTGCGCCTGGTACTGGAGATGGACGGCGAGGTGATCGAGCGCGCCGATCCGCACGTCGGCCTGCTGCACCGCGGCACCGAGAAGCTGGCCGAGGCCAAGCCCTGGAACCAGAGCATCGGCTACATGGACCGCCTCGACTACGTCTCCATGATGTGCAACGAGCACGGCTACGTGGGCGCCATCGAGAAGCTGCTGGGCATCGAACCCCCCGTCCGCGCCCAGTACATCCGGGTGATGTTCGACGAGATCACCCGCATCCTCAACCACCTTCTGTGGCTCGGCTCCCACGCCCTGGACGTGGGCGCCATGACCGTCTTCCTCTACGCCTTCCGTGAACGGGAGGACCTGATGGACTGCTACGAGGCGGTCTCCGGCGCCCGCATGCACGCCACCTACTACCGTCCCGGCGGCGTCTACCGCGACCTTCCCGACCAGATGACCCGCTACGAGAAGGAGCACCTGGGAAGCGAAAGGGAGCTCAAGTACCGCAACCGCGCGCGCGGCGGTTCGCTGCTCGACTTCATCGAGGACTTCACCGAGCGCTTCCCCAAGCTGGTGGACGAATACGAGGCCCTGCTCACCGACAACCGCATCTGGAAGCAGCGGCTGGTGGGCATCGGCGTGGTGAGCCCGGAGCGGGCGCGCCAGCTCGGCTTCACCGGGCCCATGCTGCGCGGCTCCGGCATCGCCTGGGACCTGCGCAAGAAGCAGCCCTATGCCGTCTACGACCAGGTCGATTTCGACATCCCTGTGGGAACCAACGGCGACTGCTACGACCGCTACCTGGTGCGCATCGAGGAGATGCGCCAATCCAACCGCATCATCCGCCAGTGCGTGGAGTGGCTGCGCGCCAATCCCGGCCCGGTGATGATCGGCGACCACAAGATCGCGCCCCCGCCGCGCGCCGAGATGAAGGACGATATGGAAGCCCTCATCCACCACTTCAAGCTCTTCACCGAGGGTTACGCCACGCCCGAGGGCGAGGTCTATTTCTCGGTGGAGGCGCCCAAGGGGGAGTTCGGCTGCTACATCGTCTCCGACGGCGCCAACAAGCCCTACCGGCTGAAAATACGGGCTCCCGGTTTTGCCCACATGGCCGCCATGGATGAAATGGCGAAAGGCCACATGCTGGCCGACGTGGTGGCCATCATCGGCACCATGGACATCGTTTTTGGGGAGATCGACCGCTGATGAGCCTTCGTTGCGAACCCTGGAGCCGCGCCGACAAGCGGACCGACAAGGAAAACCTCTTCCCGCCGGAGATCCGCGCCGAGATTGATGCCTGGGTAGCCAAGTACCCGGGCGAGTGGAAACAGTCGGCGGTGATGGCGGCGTTGCGCATCGTACAGGACGACAACGGCGGCTATCTCACCCGGGAACTCATGGACAGGGTGGCGGACTACCTCGACATGCCGCCCATCGCGGTCTACGAGGTGGCAACCTTCTACTCCATGTACGAGACCGAACCGGTGGGCCGGCACAAGATCTGTGTCTGCACCAATGTCTCCTGCATGATCCGCGGCTCCGACGAGATCGTGGAGCACCTGGAGAACAAGCTCGGCATCAAGCTGGGCGAGACCACCGAGGATGGCCGCTTCACGCTCAAGGAGGTGGAGTGCCTCGGTGCCTGCGGCGGCGCGCCCATGTTCCAGATCGGCAGGCAGTACTACGAGAATCTGACCCCCGAACTGGTGGACTCCATCCTCGAGAACCTGGAGGCGGACCATGGCGAATGAAGTCTGCCTGCGCACGCTGTACCTGGACCGTCCCTGGCTGCTCTCCAGCTACGAATCGGAAGGGGGCTACGAGGCGCTGCGCAAGATTCTTTCGGAAAAGACCGATCCCCAGGCCATCATCGAGCAGGTGAAGAGCTCCGGGCTACGCGGCCGCGGCGGGGCGGGCTTCCCCACCGGCATGAAGTGGAGCTTCATCAACCGCAGCGCCCCTGGCGACAAGTACATCGTCTGCAACTCGGACGAAGGCGAGCCCGGCACCTTCAAGGACCGCGACATCCTGCGCTACAACCCTCACGCACTGGTGGAAGGCATGATCATCGCCGGCTATGCCATCGGCGCCAGCGCCGGCTACAACTACATCCGCGGCGAATTCTGGGAGCCCTACGAGCGCTTCGAGGCGGCGGTGCAGGAAGCCCGCGATGCAGGCCTGCTGGGCGAGAACATCCTCGGTTCCGGTTTCAGCTTCGATATTCATACGCACCTGGGTGCCGGCGCCTACATCTGTGGCGAGGAGACGGCGCTGCTCGAGTCCATCGAGGGCAAGAAGGGGCAGCCGCGTTTCAAGCCGCCCTTTCCTGCCATGTTCGGCCTCTACGGCCGGCCCACGGTGATCAACAACACCGAGACGCTCGCCTCCATCCCCGACATCATGCGTCGCGGCGGCGAATGGTTCCGCGACATCGGCGTGGAGAACAGCGGCGGCTCCAAGCTCTTCTCCATATCGGGAAACATCAACAAGCCCGGCGTCTACGAGATTCCCATGGGCACGCCCTTCAGCGAACTGCTGGAGATGGCCGGCGGCATGAGGGAAGGCTACCGCCTCAAGGCGGTGATCCCCGGTGGTTCCTCGGCGCCCGTGCTGCCCGGCGAAGTGATGATGGATCTCACCATGGACTACGACAGCATCGCCAAGGCCGGCTCCATGCTCGGCTCGGGTGCGGTGATCGTCATCGACGACAAGCAGTGCATGGTCCGGCTGCTCGATCGCATCTCCTATTTCTACCACGAGGAGTCGTGCGGCCAGTGCACGCCCTGCCGCGAGGGCACGGGCTGGATGTACCGCGTAATCCATCGCATCGAGCACGGCCAGGGGCGCCCCGAGGACATGGACCTGCTGGACGACGTGGCCAAGCGCATCATGGGGCGCACCATCTGCGCCCTGGGCGATGCGGCGGCACTGCCGGTGGCCAGCTTCATCCAGCACTTCCGCGATGAATTCCAGTATCACATCGACCACAAGACCTGCATGGTAGGGGGACGTTGAGGATGGCCGAAGAACAGACCATCACCATCGAGGTGGACGGCAGGAAGCTGGAAGCCACCCCCGGCCAGATGCTCATCGAGGTGACCGATGGCGCCGGCATCAGCGTGCCGCGTTTCTGTTACCACAAGAAGCTCTCCATCGCCGCCAACTGCCGCATGTGCCTGGTGGAAGTGGAGAATGCGCCCAAGCCGCTGCCCGCCTGCGCCACGCCCGTGGCCGACGGCATGAAGGTCTGGACCTGTTCGCCGCTGGCGCGCGAGGCGCAGAAGGGGACCATGGAGTTCCTGCTCATCAACCATCCGCTCGACTGTCCCATCTGCGACCAGGGGGGCGAGTGCGAGCTGCAGGACGTGGCCATGGGCTACGGCAAGGGCGTCTCGCGCTTCGTGGAAGCCAAGCGCGTGGTGAAGGACGAGGACATCGGTTCCCTCATCGCCACCGAAATGACCCGCTGCATCCACTGCACCCGCTGCGTGCGCTTCGGCGAGGAGATCGCCGGCATGCGCGAGCTGGGCGCCGTGGGCCGGGGCGAACACACCCGCATCGGCACCTACATCGGCAAGAGCATCGCTTCCGAGCTCTCGGGCAACGTCATCGATCTCTGTCCCGTGGGGGCGCTCACCTCCAAGCCTTTCCGTTTCCGCGCGCGCGCTTGGGAGATGCAGCAGCACGACGGGATCGCCTGGCACGATGGCGTGGGCTCCAACATTCACATCCACACCCGTCGCCACCAGGTGATGCGCGTGGTGCCTCGCGACAACGAAGCGGTGAACGAGACCTGGATCTCCGACCGGGACCGTTTCAGCTACCAGGGTCTCTACAGCGGCGACCGCCTGGAAAAGCCCCTGATGCGGGTGGATGGCGAGCTCCGGGAAGTGGAGTGGCAGAAGCTGCTCATCGAGGTGGCGGAGCTGCTCAAGAGCACCGAGACCGACCGCCTGGGCGCGCTGGTCTCGCCCAACGCCACCCTGGAGGAGATGTACCTGGCGAAGCGGCTGATGAACGGGCTGGGTTCGGACAGCATCGATCACCGCCTGCGCCAGGGCGATTTCCGCGGTGAAGCCGCCGAGCCTGCGCTGCCCTGGCTGGGTCTGCGCTTCGAGGAGCTGGAGAACCTCGATGCCACGCTGTTGGTCGGTTCCTGGCTGCGCAAGGATCAACCGCTGCTCAACCACAGGTTGCGCAAGTCGGTACTGGCCGGTGCCAAGGTGATGGCCATCAATCCCGTGGACCACCTCTTCAACTACGACCTGGATGAAACCCTGGTCGTGGCCCCTTCCGTCATGGTGGAGGCGCTGGCCGGCGTGGCGGCCGCACTGGGTGCCGACACCGCAGGCGTGTCGGTGGAGCCCGGCGAGGCCCATCGGCGCATTGCCGACAATCTTAAGGCCGCCGAAAGGCCCTTCGTCCTGCTGGGCACCCTGGCGCAGATGCACCCCGATTTCGCACTGCTGCGCCGGCTTGCGAGCGACATCGCATCCGCTGCCGGTGGCCGCTACGGCACGGTGGGCGAGGGCGCCAACAGCACCGGTGCCCGCATTGCCGGGATCCTGCCGGGCGAAAAGGGACTCAACACCGCGGCCATGCTGGAACAGGGCCTGGATACGCTGATGCTGCTGGACGTGGAACCGGAATTCGATCTGGCAAACCCGGCGGCCATGGGCGGGCTGCTCGGCAAGGCGAAGGTGGTGACGCTCTCCACCCATCTTTCGCCCTGGCTGGAGGCGCACGCCGATTTCGTGCTACCCATTGCCGGCAAGGCCGAGACCGCCGGCACCCTGGTGAACCTGCAGGGCGACCTGCAGTCCTTCCGCGGCGTGGCCCGGCCCGTCGGCGAGGCGCGCCCCGCCTGGAAAGTGCTGCGGGTGCTCGGCAATCTGACCGATCTGGCGGATTTCGACTACGAGTCCAGCGACGAGGTTCGCGATGAACTGATGGAGTCGGTGGGCGAGTTTGCCCTGGACAACACGCTGCGCAGCCAGGAAGCACCTCCTGCCAGGCTGGAGAAGGCGGAACTAGAGCGTATCGGCGGGGTTCCGATCCATGCTACTGACATGCTGGTGCGCCGTGCGCAGGCACTGCAGGCCACGCCCGATGCCTGGAAAGAGGGGATGCGGCTGCATCCAGAGACGGCCGCTTCCCTGGGCCTCGAAGAGGGCGGTTCGGCGGTGCTGAAACAGGGGGACAGAAGCCTTGCGCTGGCGGTGACGCTCGACGGGCGGGTGGCTGCCGGCTGTGTCTGGCTGCCCACGGGAGTGCCCGGCAGTGAAGGTCTGGGCGAAGGCTTCGGTGCGGTCACGGTGGAGAAAGCGTAATGGAATTTCTCGTTTCACTGTACGAAATGCTGCCGGTGTGGATCCAGATCATCCTCAAGATCGTGGTGATCATTGCACCGCTGATGCTGCTGGTGGCCTACTACACCTACGCCGAGCGCAAGGTGATCGGCTACATGCAGGTGCGAATCGGCCCCAACCGCGTGGGACCAAAGGGGTGGCTGCAGCCCATCGCCGATGCGGTGAAGCTGATGTTCAAGGAGATCCTCATTCCCACGGGTGCGGACAAGGTTCTCTTCCTCATTGCGCCGCTGCTCACCATTGGCCCGGCGCTGGCGGCCTGGGCCGTGTTCCCCTTCGACGCCGGCCTGGTGCTGGCGGACATCAACGCCGGGCTGCTCTACATCCTGGCGCTCACTTCCCTGGGCGTCTACGGCGTGATCATCGCCGGCTGGGCCTCCAACTCCAAGTACGCCTTTCTCGGTGCCATCCGCTCGGCGGCGCAGATCGTCTCCTACGAGATCGCCATGGGCTTTGCCCTGGTGGCGGTGCTGGTGGCCGCCGGAAGCCTCAACCTGGGACAGATCGTCAAGGCACAGAGCGGTGGCATCCTGCACTGGTTCTGGCTGCCGCTGCTGCCCATGTTCGTCATCTACTTCATCTCCGGCGTGGCCGAGACCAACCGCGCGCCCTTCGACGTGGCGGAAGGTGAATCGGAGATCGTGGCCGGTTTCCACGTGGACTACTCGGGCATGGCCTTCGCCGTCTTCTTCCTCGGTGAGTACGCCAACATGATCCTGGTGTCGGCGCTCACGGCGCTGATGTTCCTGGGTGGCTGGCTCTCGCCCTTCCAGGGTACCTTCATGGAATCCTGGTTCGACTGGGTGCCGGGTTTCTTCTGGCTGCTGGCCAAGACCTTCGTCTTCATGTTCTTCTACCTCTGGTTCCGCGCCACCTTCCCGCGTTACCGCTACGATCAGATCATGCGCCTGGGCTGGAAGGTGTTCATCCCCATCACCATCGTCTGGATCGTGGTGGTGGGCGCCATGCAGGTCTATGACATCGGCTGGTGGTTCGACCAGGGAGGCTCATGATGAAGAGTGTCATTTATTACATCCGCAGCCTCTTCCTGCTGGAACTATGGAAGGGAATGAGCGTCACCGGGCGCTACCTGTTCAAGAAGAAGTTCACGCTCAACTATCCCGAGCAGAAGGCGCCGGTCTCACCCCGGTTCCGTGGCCTGCACGCCCAGCGCCGCTATCCCAACGGCGAGGAGCGCTGCATCGCCTGCAAGCTGTGCGAGGCGGTCTGCCCGGCCAACGCCATCACCATCGAGGCGGAGCCGCGCGAGGATGGATCCCGGCGTACCACCCGCTACGACATCGACCTGTTCAAGTGCATCTTCTGCGGCTTCTGCGAGGAGTCCTGCCCGGTGGATGCCATCGTCGAGACGCGGGTCTACGAATACTGTTTCGAGGATTTCGAGCGGGCGGAGAACGCCCACATCATGACCAAGGAGAAGTTGCTGGCCATGGGCGACAAGTATGAAGCGCAGATCGCGGCGGATCGCGCCGTGCAGGCCAGGTACCGGTAAAGCGACATGACTTTCGAGAAATTTCTGTTCTACGTCTTCGCCTTCGTCGTCATCGCTGCGGCGTTGATGGTGATCACCCGGCGCAACCCCGTGCACTCGGCGCTGTTCCTGGTGGTGGTCTTCTTCAATACCGCCGGTCTCTGGATGCTGGCCGAGGCGGAATTCCTCGCCATCTCGCTGGTGCTGGTCTACGTGGGCGCGGTGATGGTGCTGTTCCTGTTCGTGATCATGATGCTGGACGTGGATCTGGCCGCCATGCGCGCCGGTTTCATCAGGAATCTTCCGGTGGGTATCGTGGTGGCCCTGCTGATGCTGGCGGAGATGGTGCTGGTTCTCAGCCCGAGCCATTTCGGCCTTCAGAAGTATGCCGCGCCTTCGCCGGCGCCCGCCGACTACAACAACACGGCAGCGCTAGGGCTGTCGCTGTTCACCGAGCACCTGTACGCGCTGGAGATCGCCGCGGTGATCCTGCTGGTGGCCATGATCGCCGCCATCGGCCTGACCCTGCGCAAGCGCCCCGATACCCGGCGGCAGGTGGTCTCCCGGCAGCACATGGTGAAGAAGAAGGACCGGCTCAAGGTGATCAAGATGGCCGCGGAGGAGAAGTGATGATTTCACTGTCGGAATATCTCATCGTGGCGGCGCTGCTGTTCGTGATCAGCGTGGCGGGCATCTTCATCAACCGCAAGAATCTGCTCGTTCTGCTGATGTGCATCGAACTGATGCTGCTGGCGGTGAACATCAATTTCGTGGCCTTCTCCCATTTCCTGGGGGATGTCACCGGACAGGTGTTCGTCTTCTTCGTGCTCACCGTGGCGGCGGCCGAGGCCGCCATCGGTCTGGCCATTCTCATCGTGCTCTTCCGCCGCCGTCGCACCATCAACGTCGACGACCTGAACAGTCTGAAGGGGTAGGGAGATGGAAAACATGCAGAGCATCTACTTGGCCCTGGTACTGGCGCCCCTCTTCGGCTCGCTGATCGCGGGACTGTTCCGCAACCAGATCGGGCGCGCGGGCGCCCACTGGGTGACCATCCTCGGCGTGGCTATATCCTTTGCCCTTTCCGCCTATGTCTTCTGGCAGCACGTCTTCAACGGCGCGCCCGTTTACAACGATACCGTCTACAGCTGGATGGTGGTGGATGGCCTGAAGATGGAGATCGGCTTCCTGGTGGACAATCTCACGGCCATGATGATCACGGTGGTGACCTTCGTCTCGCTCATGGTGCACATCTACACCATCGGCTACATGGCCCACGACGAGGGCTACCAGCGCTTCTTCAGCTACATCGCCCTGTTCACCTTCTCCATGCTGATGCTGGTGATGGCCAACAACTTCCTCCAGCTCTTCTTCGGCTGGGAGGCGGTGGGCCTGGTCTCCTACCTGCTCATCGGCTTCTACTTCAAGCGCGAGAGCGCCATCTACGCCAACATGAAGGCCTTCCTGGTGAACCGGGTGGGGGATTTCGGTTTCATTCTCGGCATCGCGGCAGTGGCCATGTACTTCGGCAGCCTCGACTATGCCGAGGTATTCAAGGCGGCTCCCGACCAGGCCACCACCACGGTGAACATCTGGGGCGACAGCCAGTGGTCGCTGATGACCGTGATCTGCATCCTGCTCTTCATCGGCGCCATGGGCAAGTCGGCGCAGGTGCCATTGCACGTGTGGCTGCCCGATTCCATGGAAGGCCCCACGCCCATCTCGGCGCTGATCCATGCCGCCACCATGGTGACAGCCGGTATCTTCATGGTGGCACGCATGTCGCCGCTCTATGAGCTCTCCGAGACGGCGCTGAGCTTCGTGCTCATCATAGGTGCCACCACCGCCTTCTTCATGGGCCTCGTCGGTATCGTGCAGAACGACATCAAGCGCGTCATCGCCTATTCCACCCTTTCCCAGCTGGGTTACATGATCGCCGCTTTGGGTGCATCGGCCTACGCAGCAGGCCTGTTCCACCTCATGACCCACGCCTTCTTCAAGGCGCTGCTGTTCCTGGCGGCGGGCTCGGTGATCATCGGCATGCACCACGATCAGGACATCCGCCACATGGGCGGCATCCGCAAGTACATGAAGATCACCTGGATCACGGCGCTGCTCGGCTCCCTGGCGCTGATCGGATTCCCCGGCTTTTCCGGTTTCTTCTCCAAGGACGCCATCATCGAGGCGGTAGGCCACTCGCAGGTCTCCGGTTCCACCTATGCCCACTGGCTGCTGGTGGCGGGCGTCTTCGTCACGGCGCTCTACAGTTTCCGCATGTACTTCCTGGTCTTCCACGGCGAGGGACCGCGTGACGAGCACGCCAAGGAGCACCTCAAGGAGTCGCCTCCGGTGGTCACCGTGCCGCTGATCCTGCTGGCCATTCCCTCGGTGGTCATCGGCTGGTACGCCATCGAACCCATGCTCTTCGGAGACTTCTTCAAGGGCGTGTTGCAGGTCGCCGACGTGCACGACACCCTGGGCGAGATCGGCCACCACTTCGAGGGTCCGAAAGCCTTCGTCATGCACGGCCTGCTGGCGCTGCCCTTCTGGCTGGCCATGGCCGGGGTGGCGGTTGCCTGGTACGTCTACATGAGGAAGCCGCAGATCGCCGAGAACCTGCGCATCCGCTTCGATTGGCTCTACGTGATGCTCGACCGCAAGTACGGTTTCGACGAGCTCTACCAGTGGCTCTTCGCCAACGGCAGCAAGCTGGTGGGCAAGGTGCTCTGGATAGTGGGTGACCGGACCCTCATCGACGGCATCGCGGTGAACGGTTCCGCGCGCTCGGTGGGCGTGCTGGCCAATACCCTGCGCTGGATACAGAGCGGCTATCTCTACCACTACGCCATCGCCATGATCCTTGGTCTGCTGGCGTTGTTGTACTGGTTCGTGATTCGCTGATTTTGGAATGGAATAAAGGATAATGAGTGCTGACTGGCCAATCTTGAGTGCGGTAATCTGGCTCCCTATCCTGGGGGGGCTGCTGGTGCTGTTCAGCGGTGACAAGGCGCCGGCCATCAGCCGCTGGCTTGCACTGACGGTGGCCGTGCTCACCTTCCTGCTCAGCATTCCGCTCTGGACAGGATTCGATGCCGGCACCGCTGCCATGCAGTTCCAGGAGAACCACCCCTGGATCGAGAGCTTCAAGGTGAACTATCACCTGGGCGTGGACGGCATCTCCATGCCTCTGATCCTGCTCACCACCTTCGTCACCATCCTGGTGGTGATCGCCGGCTGGGAGGTGATCCAGTACAAGCCCAATCAGTACATGGCTGCCTTTCTCATCATGGAAGGGGTGATGGTGGGGGTCTTCGCTGCCCTCGACGCCATGCTCTTCTACGTCTTCTGGGAGGCGATGCTGATCCCGATGTTCATCATCATCGGGATCTGGGGCGGCCCCAACCGGGTCTATGCCACCATCAAGTTCTTTCTCTACACCTTTCTCGGCTCGGTGCTGATGCTGGTGGCGCTGGTCTACCTGTACTACCAGTCCGGCAGCATGGCGATCCTCGACTTCCACGGTGTGAAGCTGGGCATGACCGAGCAGATCCTCATCTTCCTCGCCTTCCTGGCGGCCTTCGCGGTGAAGGTGCCCATGTGGCCGGTACATACCTGGCTGCCCGATGCCCACGTGGAGGCGCCCACCGGTGGCTCGGTGATCCTGGCGGCCATCATGCTCAAGATCGGCGGTTACGGTTTCCTGCGCTTCAGCCTGCCCATCACGCCGGATGCCAGCCACTCACTGGACTGGCTGATCATCACCATGTCACTCGTCGCCGTGGTCTACATCGGCTTCGTAGCCCTGGTGCAGCAGGACATGAAGAAGCTCATCGCCTACTCCTCCATCGCCCACATGGGTTTCGTGACCCTCGGCTTCTTCATCGTCTTCATCATCTTCTCGCGCCCCGAGGTACACAGTGGCGCGGTGCTGGGTGTGCAGGGCGGCATGGTGCAGATGGTCTCCCACGGTTTCATCTCGGCCGCCATGTTCCTCTGCGTGGGCGTGCTCTATGACCGCATGCACAGCCGCCAGATCGCCGACTATGGCGGCGTGGTGAATACCATGCCCTGGTTTGCCGCCTTCATGGTCTTCTTCGCCATGGCCAATGCGGGCCTGCCGGGCACCTCTGGTTTCGTCGGCGAGTTCATGGTGATCCTCGCCAGCTTCCGCGCCGATTTCTGGTTTGCCTTCCTGGCGGCCACCACGCTCATCATCGGCGCCGCCTACACCCTGTGGATGGTGAAGCGCGTGGTCTTTGGCGACATCGCCAATGACAAGGTGGCGGCGCTGCAGGACATCAACGGGCGCGAAGCCCTGGTGCTGGGTTCCCTGGTGATCGCCGTGCTCGCCCTGGGAATCTGGCCGGGGCCGCTGATCGAGGTCATGGATGCCTCCATCACCAACCTGGTGAAACACATTGCCGTTTCCAAACTGTAACCGTATCCGGGAATCCTGATGGACTTCAACATTTCCACACTGCTGCCAGTCATGCCGGAGATCTTCCTGCTCACCGCGACCTGCGTGATCCTGGTGATCGACCTGTTCCTGTCCCAGCAGAGCCGGATGTTCACCTACGGCCTGGCGCTCGGCACGCTGCTGGCCACCATCGCGGTGGTCGCCTTCGTCGGGAACGGTGAGAGCCAGGTACTGCTGCACGGTGCCTATATCCGGGATCCCATGGGCGACCTGTTGAAGGTGGCCCTGCTGACGGTGGCGTTCTTCTCCTTCGTCTATTCACGTCGCTACCTGGAACAGCGCGACATCTTCAAGGGCGAATTCTACGTGCTGGCCATGCTGGCGCTGCTCGGCATGATGGTGATGATCTCCGCCGGCGGATTCCTCAGTCTCTACCTGGGCCTGGAACTGCTGGCGCTCTCTCTCTATGCGCTGGTCGCCTTCGACCGCAAGTCGGAGAAGGGTTCGGAAGCGGCGATGAAGTACTTCGTGCTGGGCGCCATCGCCTCCGGCATGCTGCTCTACGGCATCTCCATGATCTATGGCGGCACCGGCATGCTGGATTTCGCCGGCGTTGCCAAGGCCGTGGCCAGCGGCCAGACAGACAAGATGGTGCTCCTCTTCGGCCTGGTGTTCGTGGTCATCGGCATCGCCTTCAAGTTCGGCGCGGTGCCTTTCCACATGTGGGCGCCGGACGTCTATGACGGGGCGCCCGTTGCCGTGGTGGCCTTCCTAGGCAGCGTGCCCAAGATCGCCGCCTTTGCCATGGCCATCCGCATTCTCGTGGAGGGACTGGGCGGCCTGGGGCTGGGATGGCAGGGCTGGGAAGGGATGCTCATCATCCTCGCCGTGCTGTCGCTGGCCGTGGGCAACATCGTGGCCATCGCGCAGACCAACATCAAGCGCATGCTCGCCTATTCGACCATCGCCCACGTGGGCTTCATCTTTCTCGGCATACTGGCCGGTGAAGGGGCCGGGCACACAGCCGCGATGTTCTACACCATCACCTACGCACTGACCGCAGTGGGCGGTTTCGGCCTGCTCACTATCCTCAGCCGCAAGGGTGTGGAGGCGGAGAACCTCCATGACCTGAAGGGACTCAACGAGAAGGATCCCTGGCTGGCAGGCATGATGCTGTTGTTCATGTTCTCCATGGCCGGCGTGCCGCCCCTGGTGGGCTTCTTCGCCAAGCTGTTCATTCTCGATGCCCTGGTCAAGGCTGGCATGACCTGGCTCGCCATTGTGGCCGTGGCCTTTTCCGTCATCGGCGCCTTCTATTACCTGCGCGTGGTCAAGGTGATCTATTTCGACAAGCCCATCAGCCAGGTTCCCGTGACCAGCGCTGTGGATGCGCGTCTGGCCATCTCAGTGAACGGTCTGGCCATGCTCTATTACGGCCTGTTTCCCGCATCGCTTCTCTCCCTGTGCAGCCTGGCGATAGGGGGCTGAACAAGCGCTCACCATGGTGCCTCGACCTGGTATCAGCCGGGAAGACCGGATTTCCGAAGAAGGGCTGAAACGCCTGGAACTGCAACTCCAGCGAGGCTCGGGTATCAGCCAGCAGGTACTGGAGCAATGGGTGAAGCGGTATGGTGAGGCGGCACGGAAACTGATCCGGGCCCATGGACGGGAGGCCTGACCGGACCCCGGCCCGGAGTCGGGCGGGGGTCAGTTCCAAGCGTTCTCAGTTGGTCGAGGTGTCCTTGGCTTCACCGGTATCGGTGGCTTCGGCCTCGTGCATGACCTCCTTGGCCTTTTCGGTGAGTTCCTTGGTCCCTTCCTTGGCCTTTTCGTAGAGTTCCTTGCTGCCTTCTTTCACGTCCTCGGCCGTCTCCTTGGTCGCATCGACCGCGGCACTGCCGGCTTCCTTCCACTTCTCCTTGGCTTCGTCGGAACAGCCCGCCAAACCAAACAGGGCGAGACCGAAAACTGTTGCCGTAAGAACCGTCGTGATTTTTTTGGCTCTTCACCAAATCAGGTGGGTAACAGTTGCTGGCTGATGGCCTCTGGGTAGAGATCGAGTCCGCCAAGGTGGAAGTAAATGGCGTTGGCAAAGCGCTCCTTGTTGCGGAAGCCATGGCTCCGAACCTTGATCGCCTTGA
>QNZQ01000199.1 GCA_003972985.1 Gammaproteobacteria bacterium
AGGCGTATTGGCGTGACGGATGCTTGTTTTCACCGACAGGCAACTGGAAATGACTGGTCACGCTGGACAATTCGGTGATTGGTTGCGCGAAAGTGCGGAATTTTGAGCTGGTTAGCGGCTTATTTGCTCATAGGGTGAATAAGGCGGGCGGAAAACTTCGGAGGCAGGGCACTGGAAATGCTCCCGGCATTTCCAGCATTTCCTCCATCCCTGGAGGTCATGCCGACGCAGAGCCTACGATGTACAGGGATGTGCGAGTGCCGCGGGAGGCAGGATCCCGGGAGCGGCCATGGACGTATTTACGGCGGTTTTCCGAGCAGGCGCCCGCCCTGCTCCAAATTGGATAACGTGGCCCTGATCTGACCCCGATTTACCCGACAATTCCCCCGTTGAATCGACGGGGACAAACCGCCATATTGGCCTCATGGACAGACAAGCAACCATCGAGCAGAAGCTCACCCGGGCCTTCTCGCCCCTGCACATCGAGGTGGCGGACGAGACCCACATGCACAGCGTGCCCGAGGATGCCCAGTCCCATTTCAAGGTGACCCTGGTGAGCGAGCAGTTCAGCGACATGCCCCTGGTGAAACGCCATCGGGCAGTGAACCGGGCGCTGGCGGAAGAGCTGGCCGGCGGCATCCACGCCCTGGCCCTGCACACCATGACCCCGGAGGAGTGGTTCGCCAAGGGCTGCCAGGCGCCAGACTCACCCCCTTGCCTTGGCGGAGGCAAAGCCTCGTGAAGGGCGTGCGCTGGCTGCTGGGCCGTATCATTCTCTTCGTCGACCGGCTCACCAGCCCCAGGCCGCCTCACCACTCGCCGGAACGCCAGGCCGAGCTGGATGCCCTGACCGCCCACCTGGCGCTCTACCAGTATGCCGCCTGCCCCTTCTGCGTGAAGGTGCGGCGCGCCATTCGCCGCCTGGGGCTCAACATCGAGCTGCGTGATGCGAAGAACGACCCGCACTTCCGCCGCGAATTGGAGCAGGAGGGTGGCCGGCAGCAAGTGCCCTGCCTGCGTATCGAGGAAGCGGGAAAGGTGACCTGGCTCTACGAATCCGGCGACATCATCGCCTGGCTGGAAAAGCGCTTCGCCGACCCGGATGCCGCCGGGGCCCGAGCATGATAAAATTCCGGCCTGTTTCCGGCTGACTTGCGTTCTCCCATGACCACACCTCACCGACTCCTGGCCCGTGCCGAGGGCAAGGTTCACCAGAATCTCTTCACCATGGCCGACCACGCCCGCCAGGCGCTGGAACTGGCCATGGACGCACTCAAGAGCCAGGACGCCAATCTGGCACAACAGGTGATCGAGACCGACCTGCAGCAGAACCACCTGCTGCGCATCATCGAGCGGGAATGCCTGGAGATCCTCGCCACCCTGGAGCCCAAGGCCGGGGACCTGCGCGAGGTGGTGGCCAGCCTGCAGATCGCCAGTGAGCTGGAACGCATTGCCGACCACGGCAAGGACATCGCCAAGATTGTGCTGGAGATGGACGCTTCCGACTTCTCCGGTCCCATGGATCGCATCGCCGCCATGGGCGACCTGTGCCAGGAGATGCTGCTGCAAGTGATGGAGGCCTACGAGAATCTCGACGCCGGGCTCGCCCGACACGTGGCCGAGCACGACTGCGAAGTGGACGAGCTGGACGAGGCCGCCTGTTCCAGCCTCATGATGACCCTCATGACCACGCCCGATACCACCATGCACGCCACCCACCTGCTGTGGATCGCCTACCACCTGGAGCGTATCGGGGACCGCGCCACCAACATCGCCGAGCGGGTGGTGTTCATGGTCACGGCGGAGACCCCCGAGCTGGGCAACAGTTGAGCCCGGGATGATCGACCCGCGGAGCCTGGGCGCGCTCAGCACCCTCCACGAACTGCTCGACCAGCTGATCGAGGACCTGCCACCTGCGGAGGTGAACCGCCGCTTTCATGCCAGTCTGCCATCCATGGGCTGGCTGCTCGGCCGCAGCGTCTACCTGGAACTGCTGTGGATCCGGGAAAACCTACTGGGCGACGAGGATCTCAGCCGCCGCGTGCGCCACATCTTCGCCGGCACCAGCCTGCCCACACCCGCTCAGGAGACCCTGCTGCCGCCGCGCGACCACCTGCTCAACTGGGCCCTGGAGATCCAGGACCAGCACCTCAGCCTGCTGGCCAACCCCGGCACCCTCCCCGACCACCCCTGGCTGCGCAACGGCTGGCTGGTGGACTACCTGGTCCAGGTACATGGCCTGATCTACGAGCAGATGCTCTCGGTACGCCATGCCCGCGCCGTGGAGCAGGAAGGTACTTACAAAGTGCTGGAACCCCTGCTGCCGGTGCAGCCGGAACCCGATACCCTGGAAGTGCCCCAGGGCCACTACCGGATCGGCGCCCGCGAGGGCGCGGTCTTCGACAACGAACAGCCCATGCAGGTGGTGGAGATGCGCAACTTCCGCATTGGCCGCCGACCCGTGGACAACGCCGCCTGGCTCGCCTTCATGGAAGCGGGGGGTTACACCGAGGATACGTGGTGGAGCGAAGTCGGTCGGCAGTGGAAACAGCAGGAGCATCCCTGGCACTGGCGCCGGGACGAGGCGGGCAACTGGTATGCCCTTGGGCTCAACGGTCCCATGCCCCTGTTCGGCGACCAGCCGGTGAGCGGCATCTCCTGGCACGAGGCCGAAGCCTTCGCCAACTGGATCGCCCAGGCCGACGAGCGCTTTCGCGGTGCCATCCTGCCCCACGAATACCACTGGGAGGCGGCGGCCCGCATCGGTGGGCTGGAAGAGGTGGGGCGGGTCTGGGAGTGGTGCAGCAACCCGCTCCACCCCTACGAGGAGTACGAGAAGCCGGTGAACCCGGAGATGGCCACCCACTTCGATGAAACGGAAAAGGCGCTTCGGGGCGGCTGCCTGCACACCCAGCCGCGCCTGCGCCGGCCAAGCCTGAGGATCTCGGCGCCGCCGGATGCCGGTTACCGTTTTTCGGGTTTACGCCTGGTACTGCCGCCAGCACTGGAAGAGGAAGCGCTCTACGTGGAGCAGTGGCAGCATTTCCTGAACTGATGCAGGATTCGCGGCCAGGAGGCCGCTCTTACCCGTGATTCAACGTAGGAGGCGCGTCCCCGCGCCGAATATGCCGCAGATGGCCGCTCCTACAAGACCCGGTCAGATGGCATCGGCGTCCTTCTCGCCGGTGCGGATGCGGATCACTTGCTCCACCGGGGCAACGAAGATCTTGCCGTCACCGATCTTGCCGGTACGCGCCGAGCCAATGATGGTCTCCACGCACTGCTCTACCTGCTCCTCGCGGATCACCAGTTCCATCTTGATCTTGGGCAGGAAATCCACCACATACTCGGCACCGCGGTAGAATTCCGTGTGACCCTTCTGGCGGCCGAATCCCTTCACCTCGGTGACGGTCATGCCGGTGATGCCGATCTCCGACAGCGCCTCACGCACGTCGTCCAGCTTGAAGGGCTTGAGAATCACTTCCACTTTTTTCATTTTTTCTCCTCTCGGGTAATTACCTGAAGCCGTTGACAATAGGATAACGCCGATCCCGCCCGTAGGCACGCCGGGATACCTTGATCCCCGGCGGAGCCTGGCGCCGCTTGTACTCGTTGCGGTCCACCATGCCCACGATGCGCTTCACCAGGTACTCGTCGAAGCCGGCAGCCATGATCTCCTCGATGCCCTGGTCCAGCTCCACGTAACGCTCGAGAATGGCGTCCAGCTGCTCGTAGGGCGGCAGCGAATCGGTATCCTTCTGGTCCGGGCGCAACTCCGCCGAGGGCGGCCGCTCGATGACCCGTTCGGGAATCACCTCTTCCTCGCGGTTGCGCCAGCGGGCCAGGCGGTAGACCATGGTCTTGAACACATCCTTGAGCGGCGCGAAACCACCGGCCATGTCGCCGTAGAGGGTGGCATAACCCACCGAGACCTCGCTCTTGTTGCCGGTGGTGAGCAGCATGCGCCCACTCTTGTTGCTGATGGCCATGAGCACGATGCAGCGGCAGCGGGCCTGGATGTTCTCCTCGGTGACATCCATGGGCAGTCCCTCGAATTCCTCCTTGAGCATGCCGAGAAAGGCCTGGAACGCCGGCTCGATGGGAATGATGCTGTGCCTGACCCCCAGCTTCTGCGCCTGGAGGAGAGCATCCTCGTTACTCATGTCCGCAGTGTAGCGGGAGGGCATGAGTACCACCTCCACCCGCTCGGCACCCAACGCATCCACGGCGATGGCCGCGGTGAGCGCCGAATCGATGCCGCCGGACAGGCCCAGCACCACGCCCTGGAAGCCGGTCTTGTTGACATAGTCGTGGACACCCAGCACCAATGCACGGTAGACCGACTCGGTGGTGTCGGGAACGGGCACCACCTCTCCGGGAAGCGGATCACCCGCCTCGTCGAATTGCACCAGCTCCAGCGATTCGGCAAACAGGGGACTGCGCCGGACCAGCTGGCCGTCTGCATCCACCACGAAGGAACCACCATCGAAGACCAGCTCGTCCTGGCCACCCACCAGGTTGACGTAGACGACGGGTACGCCGTTCTCGGCAACGCGCTGTTGCACCACCTTCAGCCGATCCGCCTCCTTGCCCATCTGGTAGGGCGAGGCGTTGATGTTGATCAGCAGCTCAGCGCCCGCTTCGGTCGCCCTGCGCGCCGCCTGCGGCTGCCAGATGTCCTCGCAGATGGTGATACCCACCGGCAGGCCGCCGATCTCCACCACGCAGGGTTCGTCGCCGGGAGTAAAATAGCGCTTCTCGTCGAAGACGCTGTAGTTGGGAAGCTCGGACTTGAAATACTCCGCCACCACCTCGCCTTCACGGATCAGGCCGGCGGCGTTGTAGAGCCTGCCCTCCTGGCGTCGCGGGTAGCCCAGGATCAGGTCGATTCCGTGCGCCTCCCGGCGAATGTGCCCGAGCAGGCGATCGCACAGATCGAGGAAGTCACTGCGCAGCAGCAGGTCCTCGGGAGGATAGCCGGTGAGCGCCAGTTCGGGATAGACTACGGCATCGGCACCGAGCTCGTCCCGCGCACGCCTGGCATAGGAGAGGATCCGCTCGGCATTCCCGGCGATATCCCCCACCACGGGATTGATCTGGGCAATGGCAATGGAGACGCTCATCCCGACCACCCCGCGGTTTCCAACCACAGATTGCAGAACAGTTCGCCATACACCGGATACATCGGTCCAAAAAACTCCGTACCAGGGATCAGAATGATAAAGTAGCACAAATATGGTTCTGATCGCTGTCGCATGAAAATCCTTCTTCTCGTCGTTCCCGCACTGCTCATCTGGTGGATCCTGAGGCTGCTGCGCAGCTCGTCTGCACCGGTCGACAAACCGACCACCCCTCCCGTGGAAAACATGGTGGCCTGTGAAAAATGCGGTCTCCATGTCCCAGAGAAGGAGGCCATCGTCCGGGATGGCAGGCACTACTGCAGCGAGGAGCACGCCCGGGAGACGAAGTCCTGATGCACCGCAAGCCCATTGCCGAGCGGCTGGTGCGGCTGCCCGGCGACCAGACCAGCCAGAAACGGCAGATGCGGCTCTACTTCTTCTACCGTTTCATCCTGGCATTCGGCCTCATGATCTCCTTCTTCACCGGCGTGGGACCAGCGTTCCTGGGCGCGACGGACCCGGGGCTGCACAGCCTGACGGTGGCGGTCTACCTCATCCTCACGCTGGTTTCGCTGCTGCTCAGCCTTTTCAACATCGGCTCGGCAAAGGTGGAGTATCTCTTCGCCATAATCGTGGACAGCGTTGCCATCGCCACCCTGCTCTACACCTCGGGCGGCCCCGGATCGGGGCTGGGCATCCTCCTGGGCATCTCCATCGCCTTCGCCAGCCAGGGCATGTCGGGCAGCACGGCCATGCTGGCGGCCACCATCGCAACGGCAGCCGTGCTCACGGAGGCCTACGTGGAATCGGCGACGGGGATCCGCAGCAACCCCGCCTACTTCTCGACCCTGCTGCTGGGGCTCTCCTACTACGCGCTGGCATTTCTTTCGCTGGAACTGGCCAACCGCGCCCGCACCAGCGAAAAGCTCGTGAAACAGCAGGGACGCGACATCACCAGCCTGACGGAACTGAACGAGCACGTCATCCAGCAGATGCAGACTGGGGTGGTGATCCTGGACGGGAAGCAGCAGATCAGGATGCTCAACGATGCCGCCTGGTCCTTCCTCGGTCGCCCGGTATCCGCCATCGGACATCCGCTGAAGGAGATTTACCCGCCGCTCGCCACCGCCCTGGACACCTGGCTGCTGCACCCCACTTCCCAGCAGCGCCACCTGCACGCCCAGACCGAGGGCAACGACCTGCTGGTAACCTTTCAGCAACTGGGAGACCCGAGAAAATCCGCCGTCCTCATCTTCATCGAGGACGCCTCGCACACCGCCGCACAGGCCCAGCAGCTCAAACTGGCCTCCCTCGGGAGGCTCACCGCCAGCATCGCCCACGAGATCCGCAATCCCCTGGGCGCCATCGGCCATGCCAACCAGCTGCTGCGGGAATCACCGGATCTGAAGGGGGCGGACAAGCGCATGACCGAGATCATCGACCGCAACACGGCCAGGCTCAACGAGGTGATCGAGAATATTCTCTCCCTTTCGAGGCGGCGCGAGCCGAACCCGGAACTGGTACCCATCAAGCCCTGGCTGGAAAAGATGAGCCTGGAACTGATGGAGAACCTCGGCATGCACCCGAAGCAGATGCTGGTGCAGGTCTCGCCGCGGAACGCACGGCTGCTCTTCGACCCCAAGCAGATCCAGCAGGTGATCACCATCCTGGTGGAGAATGCCGTCAAGCACCAGGACGACCGCGGGGAACACTTGGTCATCACGCTCGCCGGGGGCATCGACGAAATGAGCGGCGAAGGGCACCTGCAGGTGATCGACAACGGCACGCGCATTCCCGGCGACATCATCGACAGGATCTTCGACCCCTTCTTCACCACCCGGAACACCGGTACCGGGCTGGGCCTCTACCTCGCCAAGGAGCTGTGCGACGCCAACGACATCCGTATCAGCTACCTGCCAATTTCCACGGGTGGTAACTGCTTCAAACTCAAGTTCCGGCCGGACATGGTAGGTTGAACATCCCGAGCATGGAGACGCAGGAGACAAGATGAGCAACCCACTGGCACTGATCGTGGACGATGAACCGGACATCCGGGAACTGCTGGAGATCACCCTGCTGCGCATGGGACTCGATACCGTCTGCGCGGAAGACCTCGCCAGCGCCCGGAAAGCACTGGATGAACACGCCTTCGATCTCTGCCTCCTCGACATGCACCTGCCAGACGGGGACGGCATCGACCTGGTACGCGAGATCGCATCGGAACATCCCAACACACCGGTGGCCATGATCACTGCCCACGGCAACATGGAAACGGCCATCGAGGCGCTCAAGGCCGGCGCCTTCGACTTCGTCTCCAAGCCCGTGGACCTGCCGATCCTGCGGAAGCTGGTCAACACCGCCCTGAAACTCAATACGCCACAGGATACGAAGGCAGCCACCCCGGCCGGCGAGGAGAAGAAGAGTCCGCTGCGGGGAGCCTCACCGGCCATGGAACAGGTGCGGACGGTTATCGCCAAGCTGGCGCGCAGCCAGGCACCGGTGCATATCACCGGCGAGTCGGGTACCGGCAAGGAGCTGGCAGCGCGCATGATCCACCAGCTGGGTCCGCGGCAGGAGAAGGCCTTCGTCGCCGTCAACTGCGGAGCCATTCCCCATGAGCTGATGGAAAGCGAGCTCTTCGGCCACAAGAAAGGCTCCTTCACCGGCGCCATCGCGGACAACAAGGGGCTGTTCCTCGAAGCGGACGGCGGCACCCTGTTCCTGGACGAAGTGGCCGACCTGCCCCTCTCCATGCAGGTGAAACTGCTGCGGGTGATTCAGGAGAAGAGCGTACGTGCCGTGGGTGCCACCAGGGAGACCCCTGTCGACGTGCGCATCATCAGCGCCACGCACCAGAATCTCGCCCGGCGCGTCGAAGAGGGGCTGTTCCGCCAGGATCTCTACTATCGGCTCAACGTGATCGAGCTCAACATGCCGCCACTGCGGGAGCGGCCGGAGGACATTCCGGAACTGACGCAGCACCTGCTGGAATCCATTGCCAGAAACTACCAGCAGCCCGTGCCGAAGATCGAGTCCGCTGCGCTGAAGACACTGCAGAACTACGGTTTTCCCGGCAACGTGCGCGAGCTGGAGAACATCCTGGAGCGGGCCTTTGCCCTTTGTGAAGCGAGTACCATCCACCGCGAGGACCTCGGGGAACTCACCGGTACCACCGCCATCAGCTGCGGTCCCGTCCAAAGTGGTCAGCGTCCCCCGGGAGAAAACCTCGAAGACTACCTGGCCCGCATCGAACGCGAGGCGCTCCAGGAGGCGCTGGAAGCCTCGCGCTGGAACAAGACGGCCGCCGCCAAGCGGCTGGGCATCAGCTTCCGCTCATTGCGTTACCGACTCTCGAAACTGGGCTTCGACAGCAGCGAGGAGAGCGCCTGAGTCAGGATCAGGCGGCGTCGAGCAACGCCTCCACCACGCCGCTCCAGGCTTGCGCCAGGTTGGCCCTGTTGTAGCCTCCCCCGCCGAGTACCAGCAGGGGCTGATCGCCCATCCCTGCCAGCGCTCTGGCCACACGTGCGTGGGTACGCGCACTCAGCTCCAGATGGGTGATGGGATCGCCGGCGATGCTGTCGGCTCCTGCCTGCAGGATGAAGAAATCCGGTCGGTATCGCTGCAGGAAGGCCTCCGCCCGTGGCCAGAGCTTCGAGAAGAGTACATCGTCCGCTTCCGGCGGCAGGGGAATGTTGAGCTTGGTGCCCGCGGCAGGACCTTTTCCGGTCTCGGTCACCGCGCCCGTTCCCGGGTAGAGATAGCGGCCGTCCTCGTGGAAATCGATGATGATCACCGAGGAATCGGACTCGAAGGCGTAGTAGACACCGTCGCCGTGGTGGGCATCGATGTCCACGTAGGCGATCCGGCCCACTCCCTGCTGTTTCAGGTACTCGATGACGATGCCGCAGTCGTTGATGGCGCAGAACGCTGCCGCGCCATCCCGGCGCGCATGGTGCAGCCCCGCAATGGGAACGAAGGCGTGCCTGCACTCTCCTGCCAGCAGGCGGTCCGCCGCGTCACAGACACAGCCTGCCACCGTGAGCGACGCCTCCCAGACACCCCTGAAGGCGGGTGTATCGCCCCCGTCGAGAAACCCGCTGCCTTCGCGGGAACGGGTCTCCAGGAAGTCCAGGTAGCTGCTGTCGTGGAAAAGCGCTAGTTGCGCCCTGCTGCCGCTAACCGGAGGCAGGACGCGGGCTCTCCTGTCGAGTCCGCGCCTCTCGAATTCCTGCTGGAAGGCGTACATCCGGTCGTTGCCGAAGGGATGCTGCTCTCCAAAGCCGTACCTGGCCAGTTCCTCTCCCAGGTAGACACAGACTTTCGAGCCGGAATCATCCATGCCCGGCTGTTTCAGCGGATCTCACACCTGCCGGCAGGACACCGGCAGGTGCAGAACAGGACTCACTGACGGGGTGTGTATTTGAAATGCTGCCCACTGACACTTGCTTCGTACATCAGGCCACCCTTGGGAATTATGAAGGTGGCCATGCCCTTGTTGTACTTGCTGCCCACGGTGCTGGCATTGTTCTTGCCGCCACTCACCGTGGCCGAATTGCCTGCCGTGGTGGCCTGTGCTTCGGCCGAAGCGGTAATGACCACTACGCCCGCACCGGCTCCGAACTCGAAATTACCACTGGTGAATTCCTTGAAGGCCCGTTCATCTTCGAAGAAGACGATCTCACTGAAGGCCTGGCCACCCAGCTGAAAACCGATGGATACCTGGGTCAGACTTGCGTCACCCACGTATTTGCCCTGCTCATAGACACGCCCCTCGCCATAGGCACCGCCTACACCGATCCCCCCCTTGCCAACGGTGGGGAATACGGCATAGCCGTACGCCGTGTCGAAGAACTTGGCGCTGGCATCCGCCTTCTTGAACATTTGGATCGTATCCTGGTATTCATCGGCCAGTGCGGCACCACCCAGTAACATCAGCAGGGACAGCAGCACTCCCTGCATCCATGAAAACCGTTTTCCGTTCATCTTTTTCATTTTGTATCCTAAATTTCATAACACGTTGGGAATCAAGCCGGCCATTGGAGCAGACCCCAAGGACAGGGCTGCGTCATCTAACTCGGGGCAGGACGGGCACCTGCTCGGAAAACCGCCGTAAATACATCCCTGTAGGCTCTACGTCGGCATCCCTGCCTCCGAAGTTTTCCAATCAGGCACCTGCCCAGCTTTTCAATAGCTTACGCCATTAGCCCAAGGAGCTTTGCAAACCTACCCTTTGGCTGCACCATAGAAATTGGACATGCGCAGGCCATGCCTGGTTCTGCCGGCAGGATCCGGCGGAAAATGTTCCCTCGAGATCGATAGCAGAGTGCCTTCGACCCTCACTGGGGAAACGGCTTGTAGTCGAACTTCTGTCCGCTGAGGGTCAGCTGGTACATCAGCCCCCCCCTTGGGTATGACGAAGACGGCCAACCCCTTGTTGTACTTGGTACCACTGGTTCTGGCATTGTTCATGCCGCCGGCAACGGTGGATGAAGTGCCGGCCGTCGTGACCTGGACCTGTGCCGATGCAGTGATCACCACCACCCCGACATCGGCACCGATTTCGAAGCTGCCGCTGGTGAACTCGCGGAACGCCCGCTCATCCTCGAAGAACAGGATCTCACTGAAAGCCTGGGCTCCGAGCTGGAAGCCCACCGACAGGTCCACCACAGTGGCATCCCCCACGTGACGGCCATGCACATAGACACGCCCCTTGCCATAACCACCGCCCACGACGAAACCGGCCTTGCCCACGGTGGGAAAGACCGCGTAACCGTATGCCGTATCGAAGAACCTGGCGCTGTCCTTCGCTTCCTTGAACATCTGGATGGTCTTCTGGTATTCATCCGCAACGACCGCATTGCCGAAAAACAGCAGGAAGAGCATGAGTGACCCTGCAAGCCAACGGGAGGTCGATTGCCCCTGTAACTGAATCATCGTTTTTTCCTCTTCAACAGATCGCCCTGTAATCCGGTTCGATCCGCTCATTGGAACAGAGTCGGGCCGCTTTGCAAACCTCCCCCGGCTGCTTTTTCAGGTATAATTCGCGCCATCCGCCCCTAGCTCAGCTGGATAGAGCGCAGCCCTCCGGAGGCTGAGGTCAGAGGTTCGAATCCTCTGGGGCGGGCCATCTTCGCACTCCCGTGTCGCCACTACCATGAGCACAGCCTCCCGCCCTTCATGCCCAGAGTCCAACGCCTCGTTCTCGATGTACTGAAACCCCATCAACCCAACGTGCTGGAATTCGCCCGCGCCATCGCCGCCCTGGGTTCCGGTTATCGCGTGGAGATCCGCGTGGTCGAGGTGGACGAACAGACCGAGACACTGCAGGTCTTCATCGAAGGCGAGGCACTGGATTTCGAGGCCATCGACGAGGTCATCGGCGAAAACGGCGCCTCGCTCCACAGCATCGACGAAGTCTCGGTGACCGGCGACTGAACACCTCCTGCCCATGGCGCTGAACCGACTGAAGCTGCTGCTGGAGATCTCCGGCTCCGAGGCGATCATGCGGCGCTACTTCGTGGTCAACGGCTTCGACGGCGCGCTCACCCTTCTTGGCCTGCTCATGGGATTCCACGTGAGCGGGCAGGTGGACCTCTCCGTCGTCATCACCTCCTGCCTGGCCACTGCGCTTGCCCTCGGCATGAGCGGCATCTCCAGCGCCTACATCAGCGAGGTGGCCGAGCGGCGCAACAGCCTGGCGCAGCTGGAAAGGGCCATGGTCTCTTCCCTGGACGAGAGCCACCACGCACGCGCAGCCACCTGGATCCCCTGGCTGGTGGCGCTGGTCAACGGCATTGCGCCCCTGCTGCTGGGACTGTTGATCATCACGCCCCTGTGGCTCGGCAACAGCGGCCTGGTGAGTTGGGAGGATCCACTGCTCGTCGCCATGGGCGTTGCCCTCGGCATCGTATTCCTGCTGGGCGTGTTCCTCGGGCGCATCGGTGGCACCTTCTGGCTCTGGAGCGGCCTGCAGGCAATGGCCGTGGCGCTCGCAACACTGGCGCTGATCCAGTGGCTGGGTGCCTGACAGGATATTGCGAAAACCCGGGAAGGCTCCGATCAGCTGCAGGCTGGACAAGCGACAGCGCATTCGGCGCAAAAACTGTCAGTCCCGGATGGCCGGCGTCTCGATCTTCAGACCGTTGCCGCGCGCGGTGACATAGAGTTCCAGGTTGATGTACTCGTCGGAGCCCGGCAGGAAGGGCTCGGCACGGAAGGAGCCGAGGCATTCGCTGAAGCGGCGGTGGAGGCTGGTGATGCGGCTGGTGCCGAGGCGATAGACGGGGAAGCCGTTGCTCTGCCCCTGGTTGAGCAGCTGACCCCGCAGCCAGGCGCCGCGGTGCTGGTCATGGCAGTGGTAGCAGGACATGTCGAGCTGGCCGAAGCGCTGGCGGTAGAGCCTCTCTCCCTCCTCGTAGAAGGGGCGGACAGGCCCGTCGGTCTGCACCGCGATGGTCTGGCCCCGCGCCAGGTAGCGCACGTAGGTCTCCAGCCCAACCAGTTCCCTGCAGTCGTACACGTAGGGAAAATTGTCCATGCGCTCTTCCCAGCAGATGTTGATCTGCTCCTGCAGCGTGATGGGTCGCTCCAGCTCTGCATTCCAGCGCGGATAGCGGGCGATGGCTTCGCGGTCGAGCCCTTCGCCCTCTTCGCCGTGGCAGTCAACACAGCGCGTGCCCTCTTCACCCTGCTTGTGAAACAGGCCACGACCATACTCCACGGTAGTCATTCCCGGATTGGCGAAGTCGTCTTCCTGCATCTGGCGCGTCACTTCCGAGAGAAAAGCCGAACCGGATACCGGCCCGCTCTGCAGATCCACCCCGGCCGCCGGCCGCTGCTGGGGCACGCCGGGTGCGTCCAAGGTTTTCAGGTAGGCGACCACGTCTTCCACCTCCTGGGCGCTGAGAATGGTCCTGCCCCACCAGTCGTCGGCCACCCGGTTGAGGGTCTTCGGATCACGGTAGTAACCGGGCATGACAGTGGCGGGGTTGATCTGCTTCTCGTCCACCACGCGCAGACGCAGTTCTCCTTCGTTCAGGCGCGAAGCCACCCCATACAGCGGCGGCCCCACGGTGCCCTGGAACTCCTCTTCGGGAATGGGCATACGGTGGCAGGCCAGGCAGTTGCCCTTGGCGCGGTCCACGACCAGCGCCCGCCCCCGTACCGCATCACCCTCCAGTCCTGCCAGTGGACGGGGTATGGCGTAGCCCTCCCGCTTCCATTCCACGTAGTCTTCCCCGGCAAGGGCACCGCTGGCAGAGACGACCCCCGCCAGTATCACTCCAACGGTATGCCGGCGATTCATGCGGGTTTTGCCAGCAGCCGGTCCAGCGCATTGGCAAAGGCACGGCGGTCGGCCTGGCTGAAAGAGGCAGGCCCGCCGGTATCGATGCCGCTGCTGCGCAGGGTCTCCATGAAATCGCGCATGTTGAGACGCTGCCGGATGTTGTCCACGGTGTAGAGCTCACCGCGGGGATTGAGCGCCACGCCACCCTTTTCAATCACCTCGGAAGCCAGCGGGATGTCCGCGGTGATCACCAGGTCACCGGCCTTCATCTGCTGGACGATGTGGTTGTCCGCCACGTCGAAGCCGGCGCCCACCCGGGTGGTGCGGATATAGCGGGAAGGGGGCACCTCCAGCGACTGGTTGGCCACCAGCGTCAGCTGCAGCCCCTTGCGTTCCGCCGCACGATAGAGGATCTCCTTGATGACACGCGGACAGGCATCCGCGTCCACCCATATTTCCCGTCTGCTCATTGCCGTCTCACTGGATGCTCCATGCCCCATTCTACTGTGGCCGGCGATGGCGGGGAAAGGAGATCAGCGCACTACCTGCTTTTCTGTTACACTGCCGCGCATTCGGATGCCAACCGGTTTGCATCCAGGTGGCCGTTTTCGCGGTCACTCCGAGATCTTCAAGAAGAAGGCTGCCTCAGGCGGCCCCTGCCTTGCAAAGACCCCCTGTTCCGCCCGTAACCGGCCCGTCGGCAACTGCCGTACCGGGAGGGCACCATCGAGCGGAGATGCGGTTCCGGCCGTCTCTCCCGGAGAAAAACCACAGATGTCATTCAACGACCTCGGCCTTTCGGCCGAACTCCTGCGCGCCGTGAGCGAGCAGGGCTACACCACCCCCACTCCCATCCAGCGCCAGGCCATTCCCCTGATCCTCGAGGGCCGCGACGTGATGGCCGGCGCCCAGACGGGCACCGGCAAGACCGCCGGATTCACCCTTCCGCTGCTGCAGCGCCTGAACGACAACCCGGCGCCCGGCGGCAAGCGCCCGGTGCGCGCGCTGGTCCTCACCCCCACCCGCGAGCTGGCCGCCCAGGTCGGCGAGAGCGTGGAGACCTACGGTCGCCACCTCTCGCTGCGCTCGGCGGTGATCTTCGGCGGCGTCAAGATCAACCCGCAGATCCAGAAGCTGCGCCAGGGCATCGATATCCTGGTGGCCACGCCGGGACGGCTGCTGGACCACGCCAGCCAGGGGACGGTGGATCTCTCCCGGGTGGAGATCCTGGTGCTGGACGAGGCCGACCGCATGCTCGACATGGGCTTCATCCACGATATCCGCAAGGTGCTGGCGCTGCTGCCGCAAAACGAAGCGCGGCAGAACCTGCTCTTCTCCGCCACCTTCTCCAGCGAGATCAAGCAGCTGGCCAACCGCCTGCTCAACCAGCCGGAGCTCATAGAGGTAGCACGGCGCAACACCACCGCCGACAAGATCGCCCAGGTGGTCCACCCGGTGGACAGAAAGCGCAAGCGCGAGCTCCTGAGCCACATGATCGGCTCGCGCAACTGGCGCCAGGTGCTGGTCTTCACCCGCACCAAGCACGGCGCCAACCGCCTTGCCCAGCAGCTGGAGAAGGACGGCCTGAGCGCCGCTGCCATTCATGGCAACAAGAGCCAGGGTGCCCGCACCCGGGCACTGGCCGGCTTCAAGCAGGGTGACATCCGGGTACTGGTGGCCACCGATATCGCCGCCCGCGGCCTGGACATCGACCAGCTGCCCCACGTGGTGAACTTCGAACTGCCCAATGTGCCCGAGGACTATGTCCACCGCATCGGCCGCACCGGTCGCGCGGGCAACGAGGGCGAAGCCGTCTCCCTGGTCTGCGTGGACGAAGAGAAGCTGCTGCGCGACATCGAGCGGCTGCTGAAGAAGAAGATTCCCTCGCAGGTGCTCGAAGGCTACGAACCCGATCCCGCCATCAAGGCCGAGCCCATCCAGAACGGCCGCAACGGTGGTGGCAGGAACCGTGCCCGGCAGGGAAACGGCGGGCGCCAGCAGCAGGCCGCCCGGCGCGGGAACGGAAACGCGCAGCGCGCCAAACCCGCCCGCCAGCGCAGCGCCAACGCCAGGGGCAGGCAGAAAGCCACGCTGTTCGGCGGCTGACGCACATTTCCCGTTCGCCCATGTGAGCGGGTTTCGTGCCCATGGTAAGCTGGCACAGGTACGCTCAACAAGAATCCACCTGCCGACGACACCATGGGAGAATCGAAAAAGGAACCCCAGGGAACGGGAGAAGCCTCTCCCGCCGCCCGTGTTCGCCTGGAGCAGGCAGAAGGCGGCTGGCGGCTGTACTGCAGCGGCCAGTGGAGCGCCGAACGGCTGGGCGGTGCCGTAGCCACCCTGAAGAAACGGGTGGAGGAGCTGCACGACACCACTGTCCACTGGGATTTCTCCGGCGTCACCCAGATGGACTCGGCGGGCATGATGCTGTTCCTCCACTACCGCGAGCGGCTGGAAGCGCGGCACTGCCGGGTCGAGGTCAGCGGCCAGAGCCGCGAACAGCGGCAGCTCTTCGAACTCCTCCGGGATTTCCTGCCTCGGCAACGCCCCTCGAAACCCCGCCTGGGCTCGCGCCTGCTCAAACCGGCCACGGACCTGGGGCGTGCCACCGTGCACGGCTGGCACGACCTGCTGGCCTTCTTCGCCTTCCTCGGCGAGAACTTCTTCACCCTGGTCCGTTCACTGTTCCACCCCCTTTCCATCCGCTTCGACGCCATCGCCAAGAACATCCAGGAAGCGGGGGTGCGGGCGCTGCCCATCATCACCCTCACCAGCTTCCTCATCGGCGTGGTGATCGCCTACCAGGGCGCGGTGCAGCTACAGAAGTTCGGCGCCAACATCTTCATCGTGGACATGATCGGCATCTCGGTAACCCGGGAGCTGGCGCCGCTCATCACCGCCATCGTGGTGGCAGGACGCACCGGCTCCTCCTACACCGCCCAGCTCGGGGTGATGAAGATCACCGAGGAGATTGACGCCATGCGCGTGATGGGCTTCGATCCGCAGCAGTTCCTGGTACTGCCACGCATCATCGCGCTGATGATCGCCCTGCCGCTGATGATCTTCTTCGCCGACATCGTCGGCATCTTCGGCGGCATGGTGGTGGCACACCTGCACCTGAACCTCTCCTGGACCGAGTTCCTGCACCGGCTGCAGAACGTGGTGGACGTGAAACACTTCTGGATCGGCATCGTCAAGGGGCCCTTCTTCGCCTGGCTCATCGCCACCATAGGCTGTTTCCGGGGCCTGCAGGTGTCGCGCGACACCGAGAGCATTGGCCGCTACACCACCATCAGCGTGGTCAACGCCATCTTCCTGGTCATCGCCTGCGACGCGCTCTTCTCCGTCGTCTTCACGGAGCTGGGCATATGAAGGAGGTGATCCGGGTCAGCGACGTGGTGACGCGCTTCGGCAGCAACCTGGTGCACGATCGCGTGAGCCTGAGCGTGGAGGAAGGAGAAATCTACGGGCTCATGGGCGGCAGCGGTTCGGGCAAGTCCACCCTGCTGCGGGAAATCATCATGCTGATGCGCCCCGAATCGGGCAGCATCGTGGTGCTGGGCAAGGAGCTTTCGAATATCACCTATGCCGATGCCGCCTGGCTGCGCCAGCAGTGGGGCGTACTGTTCCAGTCCGGTGCCCTTTATTCCTCGCTCACGGTCGCGCAGAATGTAGGCATGAAACTGCGCGAATACACTGACCTGCCCGACAGCGTGATCGAGGAGATCGTGCACATGAAGATCCGCATGGTGGGACTGCCGGAGCACGCGGCGGAACTCTATCCGGCGGAACTCAGCGGTGGCATGGTGAAACGCGCCTCCCTGGCCCGGGCACTGGCCATGGATCCGCGCCTGCTGTTCCTGGACGAGCCCACCTCGGGCCTGGACCCCATCGGCGCCGAGGCCTTCGACCAGCTGATTCTCAAGCTGCGCAACATGCTGGGGCTGACGGTGATCATGGTCACCCACGACCTCGACTCCATCTGGACTATCGTGGACCGCTTCGCCGTGCTCGGCGAGCGCAAGGTGATCGCGGAAGGAAGACTGGACGAGGTGATCGAAACGCCCCACCCCATCATCCGCAAGTTCTTCTGGGGCGCCCGGGGACGCCTGAGGAGTGCACATGGGCAGTAACGTCAACTACACCATCGTGGGACTGTTCGTGCTCCTGTTCACCGCCGGAATTCTCGGCTTCGCCTACTGGCTGGCCAAGCACGGCGGCCAGGAGGAGTACGACTACTACCAGGTCTTCATGACCGAATCGGTGGCGGACCTGAGCACCGACGCCTCGGTGAAGTACCGCGGCGTGGACGTGGGCACCGTGGCCGAGATGGACCTCGATCCGAACAACCCGGAGCAGGTCCGACTGCTGCTGAAGATCAAGCGGGGCACACCGGTGACCACCGACACCACCGCCACGCTCAAGTTCTACGGGGTCACCGGCCTGGCCTTCGTGGAGCTGCAGGGCAAGCAGAGCAACGCCCCGCGGCTTGTGCCCAGGAACGGGAAGATTCCCACCATCCCCTCCTCTCCTTCCACCATCACCCGCCTCGACGATGCCCTGAGCGAACTGGCGGCGAAGTCCACCCGCGCCCTGGACAGGATCGACCGGCTGCTCAGTGAGGAGAACCTGGAGAACGTGGCCACGCTGCTCAAGGACAGCCGCGACATGGTGCACGACCTGAGGAACGTGGCCAAGGCCATTTCGGACCAGCTGGAGGAGGTGCGCGAACTGGTGCGCAAGGGTATCGAAATGGAGGAGAATGTCTCCAGCGCCTTCGACGACGTCACCCGCGCATCGCTCAACGTCGAGCAGCTGGCTTCCGCACTGAAGCATACCTACGTGGCACTGGGTGACGAGGCCAGCCGGATGATCGACCAGGGAAGCGACATGCTCCAGCTCCTGTTCAGCGAACTGGACGTGCTCATCGACGAGCTGCAGAGCACCGTGGAAGAGTTCCGCACCAGCCCGGCGGACCTTCTGTTCAGCCGCAGCCAGCCGCTGCCGGGTCCCGGCGAGGTGTCCACACCATGAAGCACCCCGTTGCTCTTACCCTGCTGGTCCTGCTGCTGGGCGGCTGCGCCACCCAATCGGTGCCGCCGGCAGCCGTCTACACCCTGGCTCCGGACTTCGATGGGGCAAGCGCTTCCGCCAGGAAACCGCACAACCCCGATCCCATCCTGAAGCTGGCGCCGATCCGCAGCACCCGTCCTTTCACCAGCACGCGCATGCTCTACATGAAAAACGGCATCGAGCAGAACAGCTTTGCCTACAGCCGCTGGAGCGACTCGCCCGTGGCCATGTTGCAGCTGCAGCTCACGGAAGGGCTGAACCGCAGCGGCCGGTTCAGGGCCGTGCTGCCGCCGGCAGCCGCCATGAAGAGCGACCTCGTCCTGGAAGGGACGCTCCTCGACTTCAGCCTGCACCTGGACGACGGGCAGGCAGCCGCCGTGATGGAGATCCGCTTTCTCCTCCTGGACAGCAGACAGAGGAAAGTGCTGGCCAGCCAGCTGTTCCGCACCCGTGTCCCCATGGACAAACCCAGCCCGGCAGCCACTGCGGAGGCACTCAACCAGGCGACCCGGATGACCCTGCAGCAGCTCACCGGGTGGCTGGCCGGACTTCGGCTTTCCGGGAACTGATTCCGGCTTCCCATTCCCCCGGCAGACACACGATCATTACATAGGGATGTTCATGCATTTCCATTCTTTTACCGTACGATCACTCGTCACCACAATCACGCTGCTGACCGCCCTGCTCCACCCGGGCCTTGCATCCGCCGATTGGACTCAGGCACGCTGTGACATCTACCCCCGGGGCTCGGACCGTGCCAGCGTCACGCTACCCTGTGTCTTCAGCCAGACCCAGGGCCACGTGGTCATCACCCGTTCGGACGGAGTGACCTATGACCTGATCCCGGTGGAGGACACTCCCGACCATTACCGGGATGCTAAGGGCAACGATGGCTACGTCGAGTACGGGCTGGGCAAGCAGGGGCTGATCTTCAGGCTGAACAGCGAGAGCGTCTACGTCTACTGGGACGCCTCTGGCCTGGGCGAAGAGAATCCGACCGGCGATTACACCGCTCCCTATTCCACCCCGGAGTACGATGCCACCGCCCGGCTGCCCTGCTCACTGCAGGGTTCCGTCACACGAGATGGCGCTGACTGCCCCGCCGGTGTGAAACGCGACGCGAAAGCCGGCCAGGCAAGGGTCCATCTGCTGCGACCTGACGGGGTCGAACGGATCCTGGAATTTCACACGGACCGGGTGACCACTCCTGGTAACGGGAGGATTCAGGCAGTGCGACAGGCGAACGACGACTGGCGGATCACCATTGAGGACCACGAGTCCTACCTGGTTCCCGATGCATTTATCGAGGGTGACTGAAGCTTTTTTCCACTTTTGCATTCAGCTCAGGTGGCAGTAGCCCGCAGTAGGCGCCGGACCTGGGGCAGGTGGCGGCGGCTCACCTCGATCCGGTCGTCGATGCCGTCGAATGCCAACACCATGCTCCCCTCGGGCCCACGCTCAAGCCCGGCGATGCGTTCCGGCACCACCAGCGCATTGCGGTGGACCCGCAGCAACCGCTCCCCGAAACGTTTCTCCAGCCGCTTGAGCGACTCCTCGATGAGCGCCTCGCCCCCCTCGTGGCGCACCACCACGTACTTGCTCTCGGCACGGAAATAGTAGACCGAGGAAAAGGGGATCCGCTCCAGGTTTCCCCGGAAACGCGCCGTGATCCAGAGTTCCGGGCGGATCTCCTCCCTGCCCAGCAGTGGGCGGGTCACCTGGGTCACCTTCTCCAGGGCCTCCTTCAGTTTTTCCGGGCGGATGGGCTTGAGCAGGTAACCAGCTCCATTCACCTCGAAAGCCGGCAGGGCATGCTCGGCATAGGCCGTGGTGAAGATCACGGCGGGCGGCACCGGCATTTGCGCGATGCGTCGTGCAGCCTCCAGGCCGTCCATGCCCGGCATCTGGATATCCATCAATACCAGGTCCACTGGATCGGCCTCGCACCGCGCCACCGCCTCGCGCCCGTTGGCGGCTTCGCCGGCCACTTCGTAGGGCTCTCCCAGTTGGCGCACCAGGCTCACCAGGTAGTCGCGGGCCAGGGGTTCGTCGTCCGCCACCAGGATCTTCATGCCGCGGCCTCCCTGCGGGGAAACCAGATGCGTACCTGGTACTGGTCCTCCACCATGCCGGTGTGCATGCCGGCCTCCTCACCGAAGAACACCCGCAACCGCTGCCGGATGTTCTCCAGCGCCATGCGGTTGCCCCGGCGCTCCCGCTTCCCGGCTTCTTCCGGCAGGCTGTTGCTCACGGAGAGCACGATCAGGTTCCTGCGCAGACGCCCGTAGATGTGTACTTCCCCACCCTCCACCGCCGGCTCGATGCCGTGATAGACCGCGTTCTCCACCAGCGGCTGCAGCAGCAGCGGGGGCATGGCGGCCAGTCCCGGCAGTTCGTCGAGATCCCATTTCACACGCAGGCGGCCACCCAGACGCAGCTTCTCCACTTCGATGTACTGGCGGGTCAGCTCCAGTTCCCGCACCAGCGTGGAGCTGCGCGCTTCACTGCCGAGGCTGGCGCGGAACAGGTCGGAGAGGTCGTGCAGTATCTGCTGCGCCTTCTCCGGCTGATTGGGCACCAGGCTGATGACGGTATTCAGGCTGTTGAAGAGAAAGTGGGGCCGGATGCGCGCCTGCAGGGCGAGGTAACGCGCCTGGTCCTCGGCCAGCTCCTGCTGCCTCTGCAGATGGTACTCGTAGCGATAGCGCAGGATGAGGGCGGCCAGAATGGCCCCGATCCCCAGGGTGCGGACCAGGAGGTCCAGGTGGCTGATGCCGGCCACCAGCTCCACCGGCATGAGCCAGGCGACCGCCTCGGCCACCGCCGCGCAGACCAGCAGCACCAGCAGCCAGGCCAGGAATCCTACCCGGGCATGGCTCATCCCTGCCAGCCAGCGGCGCGCCAGGCAGAATACGCCCGCCGAGGCCAGCGCAATCCACAGCACGTAGAGCGCGGCCATGCTGAAGCCCGACCAGAGCTGCTCCAGCCGGTCCACCGAGGCCAGCGCGATCACCATGGCCAGCACCACGGAACTGACCACAACGGCCAGCACCGCGCGCACGCCGCAGAAATCGGGCAGGAAGCTCTTCTGTTCCATCTCCATGAAATTCCATGATAAACAAGCGCAAAGGGCGATGCAGTATAATCACGCCCTTGCTTTGAGGAACCAATCACATGAGCGACAAGAAACTCTGGGCCGGGCGTTTCAACCAGCCCACAGACGCCTTCGTGGAAGCCTTCACCGCCTCGGTGGAGTTCGACCAGCGGCTGGCGGAGCAGGACATTCGCGGCTCCATGGCCCACGCCACCATGCTGGCCCGGCAGGGAATCATCACCGGGGAGGAGAAGGACCTGATCCTCGAGGGCCTGGAGCAGATACGCCGGCAGATCGAAGCCGGCGAGTTCCCCTGGTCGGTGGCGCTGGAAGACGTGCACATGAACATCGAGTCGGCACTCACCGAGCGCATCGGCGACGCCGGCAAGAAGCTGCACACCGGCCGCTCACGCAACGACCAGGTGGCCACCGACGTGCGCCTGTGGCTGCGCGACGAGATCGGGGCCATCGATGCTGAGCTGCGCCGCCTGCAGAAGGCGCTCCTGGACCTGGCCGAGCGCGAGGCCGACACCATCCTGCCGGGTTTCACACATTTGCAGACCGCCCAGCCGGTCACCTTCGGCCACCACATGATGGCCTGGTTCGAGATGCTCGAGCGCGACCACGGTCGGCTCGAAGACTGCAGGCGCCGCCTCAACCAGTGTCCCCTGGGCGCGGCCGCCCTCGCCGGCACCAGCTACCCCATCGACCGCGAATTCACCGCGCGGGAACTGGGTTTCGACGACCCCTGCCGCAACTCGCTGGATGCGGTGAGCGACCGTGACTTCGCCATCGAGTTCACCGCCGCCGCCAGCATCCTCATGATGCACCTGTCGCGCATGTCGGAGGAGCTGGTGATCTGGTCCTCGGCCCAGTTCGGTTTCATCACCCTATCCGATGCCTTCTGCACCGGCTCCTCCATCATGCCGCAGAAGAAGAATCCCGACGTGCCCGAGCTGGTGCGTGGCAAGAGCGGCCGGGTCTTCGGCCACCTGATGGGACTGCTCACGCTGATGAAGAGCCAGCCACTGGCCTACAACAAGGACAACCAGGAGGACAAGGAACCCCTCTTCGATACTGTGGACAACCTCAAGGGCTGCCTCAAGGTCTTTGCCGACATGGTGCCCGAGATCCACTGCAACGCCGAGGCCATGCGCCGGGCGGCCCTGCAGGGCTTTGCCACCGCCACCGACCTCGCCGACTACCTGGTACGCAAGGGCATTCCCTTCCGCGATGCCCACGAAGTGGTGGGCAAGGCCGTGGCGCTGTGCGTGGAGCGCGGCTGTGACCTGGCCGACCTCAGCCTCGAGGAGTTGCGCGGCTTCAGCGAGGTCATCGACGCAGACGTCTTCGACGCCCTCACCCTGGAGGGCTCGGTATCCGCCCGCAACCACATCGGCGGCACCGCCCCGGAGCAGGTGCGCAGGGCCATCACCACGGCACGCGGGTCCCTGAAATGAAGCACCGGGTGCGGGTTTCGGCCCCCTTCTCCTTCCGCGGGAAAACCTTTCACCCGGAGATCGTCCTCGACATGGAGAGATTCCTGGCCGAAGGCAAGGGACTGGAGGATATCCATCCCATGCTGGCAGCGGCCAACGGCATCGGCGGTTATTCCTACGAGTACGAGATGCTGGAAGCGGCTCCGCTGCACTTCGACCGGCCCGAAGGGCTGGTAGGCGAGTACCTGGTCAAAGGCAGGCTCGACCTGGATGGCCTGCGCGCGGCCCTGCAGCGGCAGAAACGGCTGGAACTGCTCGCCGGCCTGGCGCGGGAGAAGATGAAGATCGAGAGCCTGGAGGAAATCCCGGGGCTGGCCGAGGCACTGCTGGCCGCCTATGAAGCAGGCAGCAGGACCACACCGGACTGAGGACCCACGCACCAGGGCCACGTCATCTATCTTGGGCGGGGCGGGCACCTGCTCCCATTGAAAAAGGCGCCCGAAGGCGCCTTTGCTTAGACAGTGTTTTTCCTGATCCGTCAGAGGCCGGAGCCCTTGGCGCCGGTGAACTCGGGATAGGCTTCCATCCCGCACTCGGCCAGGTCCACACCTTCGTACTCCTCTTCCTCGGAGACGCGCAGACCCATGATCACCTTGATGATCAGCCAGACCACCAGGCTCACACCGAACACCCAGACGAAGATGGTGCCGGCACCGATCAGCTGACCCGTGAAACTGGAATCGCTGTTGGTGACGGGAACCAGCATCAGGCCCAGGAAGCCCACCACGCCGTGCACCGAGATGGCACCCACGGGATCGTCGATGTGCATCTTGTCCAGTGCCAGGATACTGAACACCACCAGCGCGCCACCGGCAGCACCGAACAGGGTGGCCTGCAGTACCGTGGGGGTGGAGGGCTCGGCGGTGATGGCCACCAGGCCCGCCAGGGCACCGTTGAGGGCCATGGTCAGGTCTGCCTTGCCGAAGAGGCTCTTGGCGACGATCAGGGCAGCAACCACACCACCGGCAGCGGCCGCGTTGGTGTTCACGAACACCATGGCCACGGAGTTGGCATTGGCCACGTCACCCAGCTTGAGCACGGAACCGCCGTTGAAGCCGAACCAGCCGAACCAGAGAATGAAGGTACCCAGAGTGGCCAGCGGCAGGTTGGCACCGGGAATGGGCCGGATCTCTCCGTTGGGGCCGTACTTGCCCTTCCGTGCACCCAGCAGCAGCACGCCGGCCAGCGCCGCGGAAGCGCCTGCCATGTGTACGATGCCGGAACCGGCGAAGTCGGAAAAGCCCAGGTCGCCCAGGTTGTAGAGGCCGAAGACCGGGTTGCCGCCCCAGGTCCAGGAACCTTCCATCGGGTAGATGAAACCGGTCATGATCACGGCGAAGAGCAGGAAGGCCCACAGCTTCATGCGCTCGGCGACGGCACCGGAGACGATGGACATGGCAGTGGCCACGAACACCACCTGGAAGAAGAAGTCGGAGGCATCGGAATAGACCGAATCGCCACCGAAGCCCGCCTCCTTGGAGGCCGCCAGCACGGTTGCGGTAAGTGCATCGGCGCTGGGCGAACCGTCGAGCGAGATGCTGGCCAGCAGGTACTCACCGCCGTACATGATGGCGTAGCCGCTCACCATGTACATGATGCAGGCCACGGCATAGAGCGCCACGTTCTTGGTGAGGATTTCCACCGTGTTCTTGGAGCGCACCAGGCCCGCTTCCAGCATGGAGAAGCCGGCCGCCATCCACATGACCAGTGCACCCATGACCAGAAAATAGAAGGTGTCGATGGCGTACTGGAGTTCGAAAATCTGATTTTCCATCATTCACTCCTCCCGGTTACAGGGCTTCACGACCGGTTTCACCGGTACGGATACGGATGGTCTGCTCCAGCGGAGAGACGAAGATCTTGCCGTCACCGATCTTGCCGGTACGGGCGGCACCGACGATCGCCTCGACCACCTGGTCGACCTGGTCCTCGGCCACGGCCGCTTCCAGCTTGATCTTGGGGAGGAAGTCCACCACGTACTCGGCACCGCGGTAGAGTTCGGTGTGGCCCTTCTGACGGCCGAAACCCTTCACCTCGGTGACGGTGATGCCCGCGACACCTATCTCGGAGAGCGCCTCACGCACGTCGTCGAGCTTGAAGGGCTTGATGATTGCAGTTACCAGTTTCATTGTTTCTTCCTCACTCGAAAGTCTTGGCCCAGGAAATGAGGAACTTCACGTCGTCGGTGTCGTTGCCCCAGTAGTTGTTGTCGCCGGCACTGCTCTTGTAGTTGGTGCTGGCCTTGGAGACGGTGAAGGTGAAGTCGCCCCAGTCACCGGCGCTCTTGCCGATATCCAGCTGGATGTGGCTGTAGTTGACGTCGTCACCGTGGTTGTTGTCGTCTTCCCAGCGGCTGTTGGTATCGAAGTCGTAGTAACCCACGGTGCCACCGATGCTCCAGGTCTCGGCCACGTCGAAACTGACAGAAAGGTGGTAGTAGAGATCACCGCTGTCGAAGGGAGCCCCGCTGTCGGCCTGGCCGTAGACGGTCCAGTCGATGCCGGCCTCGAGGAACTTCCAGGAGCCCTTGAAGTTCAGCTCGGCGAAATCGGAATCGTCGTAATTCGACGAGGGATAGTAGTAGTAAATGGCGCCGATGCCGTAACCGAAGTCACCGATGCTGCCGTCGTAACCGCCGTAGAAATCCACCTCGGCGCCATTGCCCACGCCCCAGTCGATGTTGGAAGCCCAGGTGCCCAGGTAAAAGCCCGAATCGTGGCCCCAGTCGATGCCACCGGAAACAGCCGCGCCGTCGCCTGTCTGGGTAATGCCGCGCCACAGGTAGTTGCTGGTCACGCCGATGTTGGCGCTCAGTCCGGCCTGGGCCAGGGAACTGGCGCCCAGCAGCAGGGCACCACAGGAAAAAGCCAATTTCTTCATTTTCATCTACATGCACTCCTTGAGTAATTGAGGTTCATTGAGGATCTGGATAAAACGACAGGCTCCATGCTGCAGATCCCGTGCCAAACTTTACTTTTTATTGAATAACATGGGCTTACGCACAGGATCCCTGGTTCCTTTTCCACCCGGGCGATGCCCTTGCACCAATAAGGCCCACCGGGGTTCGGCTTCCGTGAAACGGTGCGCCGTTACGGAGCAAAGGGCTGGACAATCCACGGGGTGCTCAGTAGGCTGAGGAGCCGTAGCGAAAGGAGGAGAAACGATGCTCGACCCGAAAATAATCGACGACATTTCCAGCAAGGTGACCGCCAACCTGCCAAAGGGCCTGCAGTCCCTGCAGAGCGACCTGCAGTACAACCTGCGCAGTACCCTCGGCGCGGCCCTGAACAAGCTCAACCTGGTCACCCGGGAGGAATTCGACATCCAGCAGTCGGTCCTGGCGCGCACGCGGGCCAAGGTGGAAGCACTGGAAGAGCGGGTGAAGGAACTGTCAACCCAATTCTAAAATGTCCCCTTTTTTCCTAAGCCCGCCTTATTCACCCTATGAGCAAATAAGCCGCTAACCAGCTCAAAATTCCGCACTTTCGCGCAACCAATCACCGAATTGTCCAGCGTGACCAGTCATTTCCAGTTGCCTGTCGGTGAAAACAAGCATCCGTCACGCCAATACG
>QNZQ01000153.1 GCA_003972985.1 Gammaproteobacteria bacterium
ACCATCACCCCGCACACCCACTTCGAGTGCGAAGTGTACATCCTGAGCAAGGACGAAGGCGGCCGTCACACGCCGTTCTTCAACAACTACCGTCCGCAGTTCTACTTCCGGACCACCGACGTGACCGGGGCGTGCGAACTGCCCGAAGGCGTCGAGATGGTGATGCCGGGAGACAACGTGAAGATGACGGTGAAGCTGATCGCGCCCATTGCGATGGAAGAGGGGTTGCGTTTCGCCATCCGCGAAGGTGGCCGCACCGTCGGCGCCGGCGTGGTTTCCAAGATTATCGAGTAACCCGAACACGGCAAGCCTGAACAGCAGGGTGCGGCCGGTTGCGGTCGCGCCCGCTGGCATTTTCAAGCAAGGCCGTTTTCGATTTTTAGGCCAGTAGCTCAATTGGCAGAGCAGCGGTCTCCAAAACCGCAGGTTGGGGGTTCAAGTCCCTCCTGGCCTGCCATTTAACAGGATGTGGCCGGTTTCGAAGGCTGAAGCCGGATGCTCCTGAAGTAGGCAGGATGAACACGAAAACCGAGAATACAGGCTCCACCAGCATGGACACGGTCAAGCTGCTCGTGTCCGTGGTGCTGCTGATCGGGGCCATCACCGGATTCTATCTGCTGGAAGCGCAGCCCCTGTGGGTCCGTCTGCTGGAACTGCTGGCGGCTGTGGGGGTGGCGATCTTCGTTGCCCTGCAGACCGAGCCCGGCAGGCGCATCAAGGCGTTTTTCAGTGCGGCGCACATGGAGGTCCGCAAGGTGGTCTGGCCCTCGCGCCAGGAAACCCTGCAGACCACCCTGGTGATCTTCATTGCCGTTCTGATCGCCTCGCTGTTCCTCTGGGGCGTCGATTCCATCTTGTTCGTGCTGGTGCGCATGTTCACCGGCCAGGGAGGCTGACATGGCCAAGCGGTGGTATGTCGTGCACGCTTTCTCGGGCTACGAGGGAAAGGTCAAGCGCGCGCTCGAGGAGCGCATCAAGCGTTTCGGCATGGAGGACTATTTCGGCGAGATCCTGGTTCCCACAGAGGAAGTGGTGGAGATGCGTGGTGGTCAGCAGCGCCGCAGTGAGCGCAAGTTCTTTCCCGGCTATGTCCTGGTCAACATGGAGATGACCGACGATACCTGGCACCTGGTGAAGGATGTGCCCCAGGTCCTCGGTTTCATCGGTGGCACCGAGGACAAGCCTGCGCCCATCAGTGACAAGGAGGCCGAGGCGATCCTGCAGCGTGTCCAGGAAGGCACCGAGAAGCCCAGGCCCAAGGTGCTCTTCGAGCCGGGCGAGGTGGTGCGTGTAGTCGATGGCCCTTTCAACGATTTCACCGGCGTGGTGGAAGAGGTGGATTACGACAAGAGCCGGCTCAAGGTGTCGGTCTCCATCTTCGGTCGTTCCACCCCCGTGGACCTGGAATTCAGCCAGGTGGAAAAGGGCTAGAGGCGAATCCCGTAAATGCTACAAGGGGTGTGCCCTGCGGGGCATGCCTTTCAATCAATGGGGAGGCAGGGTGAGAGTCCCTGCCGCTTGTACCCGAATGAAGAGGTAAATCATGGCCAAGAAGATCGAAGCCTATATCAAGCTTCAGGTTCCTGCACAGGAAGCCAATCCCAGTCCGCCCGTGGGTCCCGCACTGGGTCAGCATGGCGTGAACATCATGGAGTTCTGCAAGGCGTTCAACGCCCAGACGCAGAACCTGGAAAAGGGGATGCCCGTTCCCGTGGTGATCACCGTCTATTCCGACCGCTCCTTCACCTTCGTCATGAAGACGCCGCCGGCCTCCATCCTGCTGAAGAAGGCGGCCGGCATCAAGTCCGGTAGCGGTCGCCCCAACACCGAGAAGGTGGGCAAGGTGACACGCGAGCAGCTGGAGGAGATCGCCAAGCTGAAGGAGCCCGACCTCACTGCGGCCGACATGGATGCCGCCGTACGTACCATTGCCGGAACCGCCCGCAGTATGGGCCTCGACGTGGAGGGTGTGTAAATGGCCAAGCTGAGCAAGCGTCTTCGCGCCATTCGCGAAAAGATTGATCCGACCCGGGCCTATGATGCCGAAGAGGCGTTCAAGCTGCTGAAGGACGTCTCCAGCGTGAAGTTCACCGAGTCGGTGGATGTGGCGGTGAATCTGGGCGTGGATCCGCGTAAATCGGACCAAGTCGTGCGAGGCTCCACGGTGTTGCCCAACGGCACCGGCAAGGAGGTTCGTGTGGCGGTGTTCGCCCAGGGACCAGCCGCCGAGGCAGCCAAGGAAGCGGGTGCCGACAAGGTGGGGATGGAAGACCTCGCCGAGGAGATCAAGGGCGGCAATCTCGATTTCGACGTGGTCATCGCCAGCCCCGATGCCATGCGCGTGGTGGGCCAGCTGGGTCAGATCCTGGGCCCCCGCGGTCTCATGCCCAACCCGAAGGTGGGCACCGTGACGCCCGACGTCGCCCAGGCGGTGAAGAACGCCAAGGGTGGCCAGGTGCGCTACCGCACCGACAAGAACGGCATCATTCACGCCTCCATCGGCAAGGTCGATTTCGATCCGACTGCGCTGAAGGAGAACCTGGAGGCGCTGCTGGCCGATCTGAAGAAGGCCAAGCCCAGCGCGGCCAAGGGCATCTATCTCAAGAAGATCTCGGTCTCCACTACCATGGGCCCCGGGATCGTCGTGGATCAGGGCTCCATCAGCGCCTGATCTAGTAAGCATTTGCGGCGTCCCGAGCGCTGCAAGAAAGGCTTTGGAGCGGCAGCATGAGCTGCCTGCTGTCAAAGACCGCAGGCGCCAATCGGCTTAATCTGCCTGCGCAGACGGAGCTCCGAATTCAGGGCCGGTTCCTGATGACGGTGCACCGAAAACGGGGGAGTGGCCTGTCCGCTCCCTAGATTTGAAGCAAACCGAAACGGTTTTTTGCCGTTTCTCATCGTTGTCGGGAGGTGACGACTTTGGCACTCAATCTTGAACAAAAGAAAGCCATCGTCGCCGAAGTTGCTGACGTAGCGAGCAGCGCCTACTCCGCCATCGCCGCCGAGTACAGGGGCCTGACCGTGGAAGAGCTCACCGAGTTGCGTAAAGAAGCGCGCAACGCCGGTGTCTACCTCCGCGTGGTCAAGAACACCCTGGCCAGGCGTGCCGTGGAGGATACGGATTTCGCCTGCATGCAGGAGGGCTTTGTCGGTCCCCTGATGCTGGCATTCTCGCAAGAGGATCCGGGGGCTGCCGCGCGTGTGATCGACGATTTCGCCAAGGAGCATGAGCACCTGGTGGTCAAGATGGTTGCCCTCAACGGCAAGCTGCTCGACCCATCGGAGATCAAGACCCTGGCGAAGATGCCCACCTACGAGCAGGCCATCAGCATGCTCATGGGAACCATGAAGGCTCCCGTGCAGAAGCTGGTTACCACGCTCAACGAGATCCCGGGCAAGCTGGTTCGCACGGTTGCAGCAATTCGCGACGCCAAGGAAGCGGGCTGAAGAGCCCCTTCCGAGACTCAAACTTTAACTGATGATTTGTAGGAGCCCTGAAAATGGCAGTTTCTAAAGAAGACATCCTCGAAGCCATCGCCAACATGTCCGTGATGGACGTGGTGGAGCTGATCGAGGCAATGGAAGAGAAGTTCGGTGTAACCGCAGCCGCCGCCGTGGCTGCTGCGCCTGCTGCCGGCGGTGAAGCCGGTGGTGAAGCCGCCGCCGAGAAGACCGAGTTCGACATCGTTCTCACCGGTTTCGGCGACAAGAAGGTTGGCGTCATCAAGGCTGTTCGCGGCCTCACCGGCCTGGGCCTGAAAGAGGCCAAGGAAGCGGTGGAAGGTGTGCCCACCGTGCTGAAGGAAGGCGTGAGCAAGGAAGAGGCCGAAGAGGCCAAGAAAGCACTGGAAGAAGCTGGCGCTACCGTCGAGATCAAGTAATACCGATCTTGACAGGCGTTCAAGCAAAGCCGGAGACGGCTGGTGGCCTTCGGGCCACCGGCCTTTTCCCGCTTCCGCAGAATTTTTTCCCGCAAGGGTGTGGTCGGCCGAGCGCCGGCTGGCAAGTTTGACTATATCGAGGGAAGGCAAGCATGGCCTATTCTTTTACTGAGAAAAAACGCATTCGCAAGGACTTCGGCAAGCGCGGCAGCGTCTTGGAGATTCCTTTTCTGCTTGCGACGCAGATCGATTCCTATCGCAATTTCCTGCAGGCGGACAAGAAGCCCGATGAGCGGGCCATGCAGGGCCTGCATGCAGCGTTCAGCTCGGTTTTCCCCATTGTCAGCCACAATGGCAGCGCAGCACTCGAATACGTGAGCTACCGTCTCGGCGAGCCCATGTTCGACGTGCGCGAGTGCCAGTTGCGGGGCGTCACCTATGCCGCTCCCCTGCGGGTTCTGGTGCGCCTGGTGATCTACGATCGCGATGCCCCGGCGGGCGTCAAGCGTGTCAAGGACGTCAAGGAGCAGGAGATCTACATGGGCGAACTGCCGCTCATGACCGACACCGGCACCTTCGTCATCAACGGCACCGAGCGGGTCATCGTCTCCCAGCTGCACCGCTCGCCCGGCGTCTTCTTCGACCACGACAAGGGCAAGACCCACTCCTTGGGCAAGCTGCTCTTCTCCGCGCGCGTGATTCCCTACCGCGGCTCCTGGCTCGATTTCGAGTTCGATCCCAAGGACAGCGTCTTCGTGCGCATCGACCGCCGGCGCAAGATCCCGGCCACGGTGCTGCTGCGTGCCCTGGGTTACAACACCCAGGAGATCCTCGACTACTTCTTCGAGACGGATACCTTCACCTTCGACAAGGACAAGATCAAGCTCGACCTGGTGCCCAAGCGCCTGCGCGGCGAAACCGCAGTGTTCGACATCAAGGCGGGCAAGAAGGTGATCGTGGAGGCCAACAAGCGCATCACTGCGCGCCACATCCGCGAGCTGGAAAAGGCGGGCGTGGACAGGCTCGAGGTCCCCGACGAGTACCTGGTGGGCAAGGTGCTGGCACACGACATCATCGACCCCGAGACCGGCGAGCTTCTGGCCCAGGCCAACGACGAGATCACGCCGGAGCTGGTAGAGGCCTTCAAGGAGAAGGGGGTCAAGGAGCTCAAGACCCTGTTCACCAACGACCTGGACCACGGGCCTTATATCTCCGAGACCCTGCGCCTCGATCCCACCTCCACCCAGCTCGAGGCACAGGTGGAGATCTACCGCATGATGCGCCCCGGCGAGCCGCCCACCAAGGAGGCGGCCCAGAACCTGTTCCACAACCTCTTCTTCACCGACGAGCGTTACGATCTCTCCGCCGTGGGCCGCATGAAGTTCAACCGGCGCCTGGGGCGCGAGGAGACCGAGGGTCCCGGCATCCTCTACGACGGCAAGTATTTCGGCCAGCGCGACGACGAGGTGTCGAAGGCACTGGTGGAGAAGTACGACGGCACCTCCGACATCGTCGAGGTGCTGAAGAAGCTGGTGGACATCCGCGACGGCAAGGACATCACCGACGACATCGACCACCTGGGCAACCGCCGCGTGCGCTGCGTGGGCGAGATGGCCGAAAACCAGTTCCGCGTGGGCCTGGTGCGCGTCGAGCGCGCGGTCAAGGAACGGCTCACCCTGGCCGAGGCCGAGGGGCTCATGCCCCAGGAGATGATCAACGCCAAGCCGGTCTCCGCTGCCATCAAGGAGTTCTTCGGCTCCAGCCAGCTGTCCCAGTTCATGGACCAGAACAACCCGCTGTCGGAGATCACCCACAAGCGGCGTGTTTCCGCCCTCGGCCCTGGCGGCCTGGCGCGCGAGCGGGCGGGCTTCGAGGTGCGCGATGTGCACCCCACCCATTACGGCCGCGTCTGTCCCATCGAGACGCCGGAAGGTCCCAACATCGGTCTGATCAACTCGCTGGCAGTCTATGCCCGCACCAACGAGTACGGTTTCCTCGAGACCCCCTACCGGGTGGTGACCGATGGCGTGGTCACCGACGAGATCCATTATCTGTCCGCCATTGAGGAGGGGCGTTACGTCATCGCCCAGGCCAGTGCGGCCACCGACGAGGAGGGACGCCTCACCGAGGAGCTCATCTCCTGCCGGCACCAGAACGAATTCTCGCTCTCCACGCCGGACCGGGTGCAGTACATGGACGTGTCGCCCAAGCAGATCGTCTCGGTGGCGGCGGCCCTGATCCCCTTCCTGGAGCACGACGACGCCAACCGGGCCCTCATGGGTTCCAACATGCAGCGCCAGGCGGTGCCTACCCTGCGTGCCGAGAAGCCCCTGGTGGGCACCGGTATCGAGCGCAACGTGGCGGTGGATTCCGGTGTGGCCGTGGTGGCCCGCCGGGGCGGGGTAGTGGAATCGGTGGATGCCAAGCGCATCGTGGTGCGCGTCAACGACGACGAGACCGTGGCCGGCGAGCCGGGCGTGGACATCTACAACCTCACCAAGTACACCCGCTCCAACCAGAACACCTGCATCAACCAGCGTCCGCTGGTGATGGTGGGTGACCAGGTGGCGCGTGGAGACGTGATGGCCGACGGTCCTTCCACCGACATGGGCGAACTGGCCCTGGGCCAGAACCTGCGCGTCGCCTTCATGCCCTGGAACGGATACAACTTCGAGGACTCCATCCTCATCTCCGAGCGGGTGGTGGAAGAGGACCGCTTCACCACCATCCACATTGAGGAGCTCACCTGCACGGCGCGGGATACCAAGCTGGGCCCCGAGGAGATCACCGGCGATATTCCCAACGTGGGCGAGGCAGCCCTGGCCAAGCTCGACCAGTCGGGTATCGTCTACGTCGGTGCCGAGGTGCGCGAGGGCGACATCCTGGTGGGCAAGGTGACGCCCAAGGGCGAGACCCAGCTCACCCCGGAAGAGAAGCTGCTGCGCGCCATCTTCGGCGAGAAGGCCTCCGACGTGAAGGACACCTCGCTGCGGGTGAAGTCCGGCGTCTCCGGCACCGTCATCGACGTGCAGGTGTTCACCCGCGACGGCGTGGAGAAGGACGCCCGGGCGCTGGAGATCCAGGAAGCCGAGCTGGCGCGCATCCGCAAGGACATCGCCGACCAGCAGCGCATCATGGAAGAGGACACCTTCGCCCGGGTGGAGAAGATGCTGCTGGGCAAGGTGGCCGACGGTGGCCCCAACAAGCTCAAGGCCGGTTCCAAGGTCACCAAGGGGTACCTCGCCGACCTGGACAAGGACAAGTGGTTCGAGATCCGCCTGCGCAACGAGGAGGCCCAGCAGCAGCTGGAGGCCATCGGCAAGCAGGTGGAGGAGCAGCGCCAGAAGTTCCGCGACTATTACGAGGACAAGAAGCGCAAGCTCAGCACCGGCGACGACCTGGCGCCTGGCGTGCTCAAGATGGTCAAGGTCTACGTGGCCATCAAGCGCCGCATCCAGCCCGGCGACAAGATGGCCGGCCGCCACGGCAACAAGGGTGTCATCTCCCAGATCGTGCCTGTGGAGGACATGCCCTTCGACGAGAACGGCGAGCCGGTGGACATCGTGCTCAACCCGCTGGGCGTGCCTTCGCGCATGAATATCGGCCAGATTCTCGAAACCCACCTGGGCTTTGCCGCCAAGGGAGTGGGCCGGCGCATCGGTGAGATGCTCGAGGCCCAGGCGAAGATCACCGAGCTGCGCAAGTATCTCGACGAGGTCTACAATTTCGGCGGCAAGAAGGAGGACCTGGATTCCCTCACCGACGAGGAGATCGTCGAGTTGGCGAAGAACCTGCGCGAAGGGGTGCCCGTGGCCACGCCTGTATTCGACGGTGCCGAAGAGGATGAGATCCGTCACCTTCTGAAGCTGGGTGGCCTGCCCGAGAACGGCCAGCTCACCCTCTACGACGGCCGCACCGGCGAATCCTTCGAGCGGCCGGTGACCGTGGGTTACATGTACATGCTCAAGCTCAACCACCTGGTGGACGACAAGATGCATGCCCGTTCCACCGGCCCCTACAGCCTGGTCACCCAGCAGCCGCTGGGCGGCAAGGCCCAGTTCGGTGGCCAGCGCTTCGGCGAGATGGAGGTGTGGGCGCTGGAGGCCTACGGCGCCGCCTACACCCTGCAGGAGATGCTCACCGTCAAGTCGGACGACGTCAACGGCCGCACGCGCATGTACAAGAACATCGTGGACGGCAACCACCAGATGGAGGCCGGTATGCCCGAGTCCTTCAACGTACTGGTGAAGGAAATCAAGTCGCTGGGCATCAACGTCGAACTGGAGCAGGACTAGGGTTCAGCCCTGAGTCCCTCAGCGATACAGTGGAGATAGATTCGTGAAAGATCTTTTGAAGATTCTGAAGCAACAGGGCCAGAACGAAGAGTTCGATGCCATCCGCATCGGCCAGGCCTCGCCGGACATGATCCGTTCCTGGTCCTTCGGCGAGGTGAAGAAGCCCGAGACCATCAACTACCGCACCTTCAAGCCGGAGCGCGAAGGCCTCTTCTGCGCCAAGATCTTCGGCCCGGTGAACGACTACGAGTGCCTGTGCGGCAAGTACAAGCGCCTAAAGCACCGCGGCGTGGTGTGCGAGAAGTGCGGCGTGGAGGTGACGCTGTCCAAGGTGCGCCGCGAGCGCATGGGGCATATCGAGCTGGCCAGCCCGGTGGCGCACATCTGGTACCTCAAGTCGCTGCCCTCGCGTATCGGCCTGCTGCTGGACATGACCCTCAAGGACATCGAGCGCATTCTCTACTTCGAGTCCTACGTGGTCATCGATCCGGGCATGACCATGCTCGAGCGCGGCCAGCTGATGAACGACGAGCAGTACCTCGAGGCCATCGAGGAGAACGGCGACGAGTTCGATGCGCGCATGGGGGCCGAGGCGGTCTACGAACTGCTCTCCTCCCTGGGCATTCCCGGGGAGATCCTCAGGCTGCGCGAGGAGATCGGTTCCACCAACTCCGAGACCAAGATCAAGAAGATCGCCAAGCGCCTCAAGCTGCTGGAGTCCCTGGAGCAGTCGGGCAACAAGCCCGAGTGGATGATCCTCAAGGTGCTGCCGGTGCTGCCGCCGGAACTGCGTCCGCTGGTGCCGCTGGACGGTGGCCGCTTTGCCACCTCCGATCTGAACGATCTCTACCGCCGGGTGATCAACCGCAACAACCGTCTCAAGCGGCTGCTGGAGCTCACCGCCCCCGACATCATCGTGCGCAACGAGAAGCGCATGTTGCAGGAGGCGGTGGACGCGCTGCTGGACAACGGCCGTCGCGGCCGCGCCATCACCGGCACCAACAAGCGCCCGCTCAAGTCCCTAGCCGACATGATCAAAGGCAAGCAGGGCCGCTTCCGCCAGAACCTGCTGGGCAAGCGGGTGGACTACTCCGGGCGTTCTGTCATCGTGGTGGGTCCCACCCTCAAGCTGCACCAGTGCGGCCTGCCGAAGAAGATGGCCCTGGAGCTGTTCAAGCCCTTCATCTTCTCCAAGCTCCAGTCGCTGGGGCTGGCCACCACCATCAAGGCGGCCAAGAAGATGGTGGACCGCGGTGCCCCCGAGGTGTGGGACATCCTCGAGAACGTCATCCGCGAGCACCCGGTGATGCTCAACCGCGCGCCCACGCTGCATCGCCTGGGTATCCAGGCCTTCGAGCCGGTACTCATCGAGGGCAAGGCGATCCAGCTTCACCCGCTGGTCTGTACCGCCTTCAACGCCGACTTCGACGGTGACCAGATGGCGGTGCACGTGCCCCTGTCGCTGGAGGCACAGCTGGAAGCGCGCTCGCTGATGATGTCCACCAACAACATCCTCTCGCCGGCCAACGGCGAGCCCATCATCGTGCCCACCCAGGACGTGGTGCTGGGGCTCTACTTCATGACCCGCGAGCGGGTCAATGCGCGGGGCGAGGGCATGGTGCTGGCCGACACCGCCGAGGCGCGCCGTCTCTACGAGAATGGCCAGGCCGACCTCCATGCGAAGGTGAAGGTGCGCATTACCGAAACGGTGCGTGCCGAGGATGGCACCGAGGAGACCAACACCGGCATCGTGGATACCACCATTGGCAGTGCCATTCTGTGGGACATCATTCCCACTGGCCTTCCCTACGAGCTGGTCAACACCACGCTCAACAAGAAGGCGATCTCCCGGCTGGTCAACGAGTGTTACCGCAAGCTGGGGCTGAAGGACACGGTGATCTTCGCCGACCAGCTGATGTACACCGGTTTCCGCTACGCCACCCGTGCCGGGGTCTCGGTCTGCTCCAATGACATGGTGGTGCCCGCCGAGAAGGAGGCGCTGCTGGCCGCCGCCGAGCGCGAGGTGAAGGAGATCGAGGACCAGTACGCATCCGGTCTGGTGACCAACGGCGAGCGCTACAACAAGGTCATCGACATCTGGTCCCATACCAACGACCAGGTGGCCAAGGCGATGATGGCCCAGCTGGGTACCGAAAAGGTGGTGGACCGGGACGGCAACGAGGTGGAGGAGCCCTCCTTCAACTCCATCTTCATGATGGCGGACTCCGGTGCCCGGGGTTCCGCTGCCCAGATCCGTCAGCTGGCGGGCATGCGCGGCCTCATGGCCAAGCCCGACGGCTCCATCATCGAGACCCCCATCACCGCCAACTTCCGTGAGGGACTGGATGTATTGCAGTACTTCATCTCCACCCACGGTGCCCGGAAAGGTCTGGCCGACACGGCGCTCAAGACCGCCAACTCCGGTTACCTCACCCGCCGCCTGGTGGACGTGGCCCAGGACGTGGTGATCACCGAGGAGGATTGTGGTACCGACCAGGGTATCCTCATGCAGCCCATCATCGAGGGTGGCGACGTGGTGGAGGCGCTGCGCGAGCGCATCCTCGGCCGGGTCACGGTGAAGGAGGTCTACAAGCCCGGGTCCGACGAAGTGCTGGTGGAATCCAACGTGCTTCTCGACGAGGCACTGGTGGACATGCTCGAAGCCAACGGCGTGGACCAGGTATGGGTGCGCACTGCAATCAACTGCGAGGCGAAGCAAGGTATCTGCGGCCGCTGTTACGGTCGTGACCTGGCGCGCGGCCACGGGGTCAACATCGGCGAGGCAGTGGGGGTCATCGCAGCCCAGTCCATCGGTGAACCCGGCACCCAGCTCACCATGCGTACCTTCCACATCGGGGGGGCCGCCTCGCGATCCGCTGCAGTGAGCAGCATCGAGGTGAAGAACACCGGTACCGTCCATCTCTACAATATCAAGACCGTGGAGAATTCCGCCGGCAAACTGGTGGCGGTCTCCCGTTCCGGCGAGATCATCATCCACGACGAGCGGGGTTCCGAGCGGGAGCGCTACAAGCTCCCTTATGGCGCCATCCTCAATGTGCGTGACGGCGATCACGTGGAAGCCGGGCACATGGTGGCCAACTGGGATCCCCACACCCACCCGGTCATTACCGAGGTGGAGGGTATCCTCAAGTTCGTCGACTTCGTCGATGGCGTCACCGTGGAGACCAAGACCGACGAGGTCACCGGCCTCACCTCGCTGGAGGTGATCGATCCCAAGCAGCGGCCCAGCAGCGGCAAGGACCTGCGGCCCATGCTCAAGCTGGTGGACGAGGAGGGCAACGACGTCAACATCGCCGGTACCACCCTGCCTGCCAACTACGTGTTGCCGGCCGGCGTGGTGGTCAGCGTGGAGGACGGTGCCCACGTGAGGGTGGGTGACGTGCTGGCGCGTATTCCGCAGGAGTCTTCCAAGACCCGCGACATCACCGGTGGTCTGCCCCGGGTTGCCGATTTGTTCGAGGCGCGCAAGCCCAAGGAGTCCGCCATCCTGGCCGAGGCTACCGGTACCGTCAGCTTCGGCAAGGACACCAAGGGCAAGCAGCGGCTGGTGATCACCACCGCCGAGGGCGAGCAGGTGGAGTCCCTCATCCCCAAGTGGCGTCACGTGGACGTGTTCGAGGGCGAGCACGTGGAGAAGGGGGAAGTGATCGCCGAGGGCGAGCTCAATCCTCACGACATCCTGCGCCTGCGCGGTGTCACCGCCCTGGCCGAGTACCTGGTGCAGGAGATCCAGGACGTCTATCGCCTGCAGGGCGTGGGGATCAACGACAAGCACATCGAGGTGATCATCCGCCAGATGCTGCGCAAGGTGGAGATCGTCGATGGCGGCGATACCAAATTCCTGCGTGGCGAGCAGGTCTCCCGCCTGAAGGTGATGGAAGAGAACGAGAAGATGGAGAAGGATGGCAAGATGCCGGCCACCTGGGAGCCCCTGTTGCTGGGTATCACCAAGGCGTCGCTGGCCACCGAGTCCTTCATCTCCGCCGCCTCCTTCCAGGAGACCACGCGGGTGCTCACCGAGGCCTCTGTCCGGGGTGCGGAGGATCGCCTGGTGGGACTCAAGGAGAACGTCATCGTTGGCCGTCTGATTCCCGCCGGTACCGGCCTGGCCTACCATGCCGAACGCAAGCGGCGCCGCCACGAGAGCCTGCTGGCCGGCGAGGGCGGTGGCGTGGAGATGGCCGCGGAAGAGGTCGAAGCGGTGATCAAGGAGGCGCTGGAGAACGAGGTGTCCGAGGAGAAGCCCGAGACCGAAGCCGAGGGCTGAGGGTTTCCGCGGAGAAAATCCGGAAAGAGTGCTTGACAGGAAGGCTGCGCATCCCTAGAATGCGCAGCCTTCGCATCGGACTGGCTTCTGCCGGTCCGTTTTTTCCCGCGGTGAAAACCGCATGGCGATAACCGATTCTGCATGATGTGGCCCGGGATTCCGGGCCAGTATCCTCTGCACGAATTTTTTGGCGCTTCGGCAGGACTAAAGCGTTTGGAGACGTTTTTTATGTCAACGATTAATCAGCTGGTACGCAAGCCGCGCAAGCGCAAAGTGGAGAAGAGTAAGGTTCCCGCACTGGAAGCCTGCCCCCAGCGTCGCGGCGTCTGCACACGTGTCTACACCACCACTCCCAAGAAGCCGAACTCGGCGCTGCGGAAGGTTGCCCGTGTCCGTCTGACCAACGGTTACGAAGTGAGCTCCTACATCGGTGGTGAAGGCCACAACCTGCAGGAGCACTCGGTGGTGCTGATTCGCGGCGGTCGTGTAAAGGACCTGCCGGGTGTGCGTTACCACGTGGTGCGTGGCGCCCTGGACGCCTCCGGCGTGGAAGCGCGTCGCCAGGGCCGTTCCAAGTACGGCGCCAAGCGTCCCAAGAAATAATCGATTGATCAGGATTCAGAGTAGACCGACATGGCAAGAAGAAGAGTAGCAGCCCGCCGCGAGATTCTCCCGGACCCCAAGTTCGGCAGCCTCACGCTGGCCAAGTTCATCAACATGGTAATGGTGGACGGCAAGAAATCCGTGGCCGAGCGCGTGCTGTACGGTGCGCTGGAGCAGATCGCCGAGAAGAAAGGGGGTGATCCCATCGAGGCGCTGGAGACCGCGCTGGAGAATGTCCGCCCCGTGGTGGAGGTCAAGTCGCGTCGTGTGGGTGGTGCCACCTACCAGGTTCCCGTGGAAGTGCGCCCGGTGCGCCGCAACGCGCTGGCCATGCGCTGGCTCATCGAGGCTGCACGCAAGCGCAGCGAGAAGTCCATGGCGGCGCGCCTTGCCGGCGAACTCATGGATGCTTCCGAGTCGCGCGGCTCGGCAGTGAAGAAGAAGGAAGACACGCACCGCATGGCGGAGGCGAACAAGGCCTTCTCGCACTACCGCTGGTAAGTACGGCACAGCAACACCAGGCTCTTTAACAGTTTTACTTGATTCGGGACGGAAACAACCGTGGCACGCACTACACCTATTGAACGCTATCGCAACGTCGGCATCATGGCCCACATCGACGCGGGAAAGACGACGACTACCGAGCGTATCCTGTATTACACCGGTGTTTCCCACAAGATCGGTGAGGTGCACGACGGTGCGGCCACCATGGACTGGATGGAGCAGGAGCAGGAGCGGGGCATCACCATCACCTCTGCGGCCACCACCTGTTTCTGGAAGGGGATGGCCAACAACTATCCCGAGCACCGGATCAACATCATCGATACCCCGGGGCACGTGGACTTCACCATCGAGGTGGAGCGTTCCCTGCGCGTGCTCGACGGTGCGGTATTCGTGCTCTGCGCCGTGGGCGGCGTCGAGCCCCAGTCCGAAACCGTGTGGCGCCAGGCCAACCGTTACGAAGTCCCGCGCATGGCCTTCGTCAACAAGATGGATCGCATGGGCGCCAACTTCTTCCGTGTGGTGGAGCAGCTCAAGGAGCGCCTCGGCGCCAACGCCGTGCCCATCCAGATCCCGGTGGGTGCCGAAGAGGGATTCAGCGGCGTCATCGACCTGATCAAGATGAAGTCCATCATCTGGAGCGAAGAGAACATGGGCGTGGAGTTCCATTACGAGGACGTGCCCGACGAGCTCAAGGACCTGGCCGAGGAGTGGCGTGCCAACATGATCGAGGCCGCTGCCGAAGCCAACGACGAGATGATGGAAAAGTATCTCGAGGGCGAGGAGCTCAGCGAGGACGAGATCATGGAAGGTCTGCGCATTCGCACCCTGAGCCTCGAGATTACCCCGGTGACCTGCGGCTCCGCCTTCAAGAACAAGGGCGTGCAGGCCATGCTCGACAAGATCATCGAACTGATGCCTTCTCCCGTGGACGTGCCGCCCATCAAAGGCGAACTCGAAGACGGTAGCGAGGGAGTTCGGCACGCTTCCGATGACGAGCCCTTCGCGGCGCTGGCCTTCAAGATCGCTACCGATCCCTTCGTCGGCACGCTCACCTTCTTCCGTGCCTACTCCGGCGTGGTGAACGCGGGTGAGACGGTTTACAACCCGGTGAAGAGCAAGAAGGAGCGCATGGGCCGTATCCTGCAGATGCATGCCAACTCCCGCGAGGAGATCAAGGAGGTGCGTGCGGGAGATATCGCCGCTGCGGTGGGTCTCAAGGACGTCACCACCGGCGACACCCTGTGTGATCCCAAGAACATCATCGTCCTCGAGCGCATGGAGTTCCCCGAGCCGGTGATCTCCGTGGCCGTGGAGCCAAAGACCAAGGCGGACCAGGAGAAGATGGGCATCGCGCTGCAGAAGCTGGCCCAGGAAGACCCCTCCTTCCGCGTGCACACCGACGAGGAGTCCGGTCAGACCATCATCTCCGGCATGGGCGAGCTGCACCTGGACATCATCGTGGATCGCATGAAGCGTGAGTTCAAGGTGGAGGCCAACGTGGGTGCGCCCCAGGTGGCCTACCGCGAGACCATCCGCAAGAGCGTCGAGGCCGAGGGCAAGTTCGTGCGGCAGTCCGGCGGTCGCGGTCAGTACGGTCACGTGTGGCTCAAGATCGAGCCCCTCACCGACAGCGAGGAGACCTACGAATTCGTAAACGCCATCGTCGGCGGCGTGGTGCCCCGCGAGTACATCCCGGCCGTGGACAAGGGCATCCAGGAGGCGATGGAGAGCGGCGTGCTGGCCGGTTACCCGGTCGTGGACGTGAAGGTCACCCTCTACGACGGCTCCTACCACGAGGTGGACTCGAGCGAGCAGGCCTTCAAGATCGCCGGTTCCATGGGCTTCAAGAACGGTGCGCTGCAGGCCGATCCGGTTCTGCTCGAGCCCATCATGAAGGTCGAAGTGGTGACGCCCGAGGAGTACATGGGCGATGTCATCGGTGACCTGAACAGCCGTCGCGGCATGGTGCAGGGCATGGAAGACAGCCCCACCGGAAAGATCATCAAGGCAGAGGTTCCCCTCTCCTCCATGTTCGGTTACGCCACGGACCTGCGCGGCGCTACCCAGGGCCGCGCCAACTACAGCATGGAATTCGCGAAATACAGCGAGGTTCCCCAGAACATCGCCGAAAGCATCATCAACAAGTAACAACCAGATTCGTTGAAAAGGTAAGCTAAAGTGTCTAAGGAAAAATTTGAAAGAACCAAACCCCATGTAAACGTGGGCACCATAGGTCACGTTGACCACGGCAAGACCACGCTGACGGCGGCGATCACGACGGTCCAGGCGGCGAAGTTTGGTGGAGAGACCAAGGCTTACGACCAGATC
>QNZQ01000154.1 GCA_003972985.1 Gammaproteobacteria bacterium
CATAGATCTGGTATCGTTCATCTCGGGTAAGCTGCGTGTAGCCTCTCATCGTGCTCCTCTCTCTTGGTGGATTGAGTAAGCCGTGATGCTACCGCAGCTTACCCTCCCGCTCTAGATCGAGTTGCACTTACGAGTTGAATCCAAGCCCTGTTTATACGAATGAATCATCGGAATTCCGAGCGTTCTGGTGAAATGTCCGGGCTAGTTGGCCCGGGGTGCCGGCCGCTTGGCAATGGTACGGTGCAGGTAGAAGGTGTGTGTGTCGGACTGCAGCAGCTTCTTGCCATCCTTGCTGTAGACGGCCACCGCCACCTTGTGTTCTCCCCGGTCCACATTGCTCAGGCGAATCACCGTGCTGGAGTGGTGCTCCGGCAACAGTTTACCATCGAGCAGGACCCTGAAATAGTCACCTTCCCTGAGCACCGGTGAAAGCGCCACGAAGATGGGCACCTCGCCGGGACTGCTGCGGACGGTACCCTCGTTTTCCGGGCTGACGATCTTCAGAACCTGGTAGCCGGGATGGGCAGCCGGGGGCGCCTTTTCCGGAAGTTCACCGGAGAACTCTTCCCGGACCTCTTCCTGCGGCGGCTTGCTCGGCAGCGGGGGCGGGCTGTAAGTGGAAAGCCCCGGGAGCTGACGCATGCGTTTTGCGCCGGGCGCCTGGGGTTCGTCGCTGTAATGGACGTTGCCCTGGGCATCCACCCACTTGTAGATCTCTGCCGGAGCCTGGGAAACCAGCAGGACCAGGAAAAACAACACGATTGGCTTCATGTTTCGATGCTAACCCGCTTTCGGGCGCTTGCCAAGGAATGGGATCACGGTCTCATTCCGGCCGTATTGGCGTCCCTACCTGCACACCCAGCGTGGTATCGCTCCTTCCCCGGTTTACCGCAACCTCCACCAGCCCCAGCGAATTTTCATACCAGAAGGCCTCGCCCGGGGGCACATCGGCAAAGGTGTGACGCCGGAAGAGCCGCACCTCACCGAGCCGGAAAACCGTGTCCGGGGTGAAATCGCCTGCCCGGAGACCGCTCATGGCATTGCCATAGTGGTCGATGTAGATGATCTCGGCGAGCTGCCCGGGCCAGTCAGCTCCCACGAGCCGGTGCCGAGGCATGGGCTGCCGCTCCAGATCTCCCTCACCGAGCAGCCTGCCCGCAGCGGGTGCAAAGAGGTCACGCCCGTGGAAAGTCGCCGAAAGTTGTGCTGGATCCTGGAGTATCTCCCATGCCCGGGTCCCGCTGCTTTTCAGCAGGGATGCGAACAGCCCGTTGTCCGGCCCGATGAAGCGCCTTCCATCGCTCTCCAGCAGCAACGCCTTGCGGTCAGTACCCACACCGGGATCGACGACTCCCACCAGCACGGATTCCGGTGCCAGCCACGGCAGCAGCGCCCCCAGCAGGTAGGCCGACGGCTTCGGGGAAAAAGGGGGCGCATCGGACAGCAGGTTGATGACCCTCGCCTGTGGAGCCCGCACAAGAAGCGCTGTCTCCATCTGTCCCAGGTAAGGCCCCTGTGCACCGAAGTCGGTGAAGAAATAGACGATGGGCCGATTCATTTCCAGGTGAAACGGGCCGAACGAAAGGCACTGCGACCCTTTTCAGGTGCCCTAACGGCAAGAAGCCGAGGCTGGGCTCGGCTTCTGCAATCCCCGTAGAGAGAGTGTCCGGTCAATCCTCGAACATCTCTTCCGTGTCTTCCTCGAGGACAGGCCGGTCCACCAGCTCCACATAGGCCATGGGCGCCTTGTCTCCCGGGCGGTAGCCGCATTTGAGTATGCGCAGGTATCCGCCGGGGCGGTCCTGGTAACGCGGACCCAGTTCGGTGAAGAGCTTGCCCACGGTAGCTTCGTCGCGCAAACGGGCGAAGGCTTGGCGGCGACGCGCCACGCTGTCCTGCTTGGCAAGGGTGATGAGCGGCTCGGCTACCCGGCGAAGTTCCTTCGCCTTGGGCAGCGTGGTCTTGATCAGCTCATGCTCGATGAGCGACGCGGCCATGTTGCGGTACATCGCCTTGCGATGGGAGCTGTTTCTGTTTAATTGCCGTCCGGCTTTGCGGTGACGCATGGGTCGACTTCCTGAATGTGGTTGGTTTCAACTGGATGGATCGAATGGACCCAGTGGCTATTTCGCCACTAGCTCCTGTATGTTTTCCGGCGGCCAGTTCTCCAGGCGCACGCCCAGAGAGAGACCTCGCGTGGCCAGTACGTCCTTGATCTCGTTGAGCGACTTCTTGCCGAGGTTGGGTGTCTTGAGCAACTCCACCTCGGTACGCTGGATCAGGTCACCGATGAGGAAGATATTCTCCGCCTTGAGGCAGTTGGCCGAACGAACCGTCAGTTCGAGGTCGTCCACCGGTCGCAGCAGGATCGGATCAATTGCAGGCGCCTCGGGCTCTGCCGACTTCTCGTCCTCCGGGGCCGTCTCTTCCAGGTAGACGAAAGTTTCAAGCTGCTGCTGCAGGATGGTGGCTGCGCGGCGAATGGCGTCTTCGGCATCGAAGGTACCGTTGGTCTCGATGTCGATGACCAGGCGATCCAGGTCGGTGCGCTGCTCCACGCGGGCCGCTTCCACGCTGTAGGCCACGCGGTAGACAGGACTGAAGGAGGCGTCCAGCTGGAGATGACCGATGGGACGGTCCTCGCCGGCTGCACTCTCGCGGTTGGCGGCGGACTCGTAGCCACGACCGCGGCGCACCTTCAGGGTCATCTTCAGCTCACCCTTGTCGGTGAGGTGGGCGATGACATGATCGCCGTTGACCACTTCCACGCCGTGGGTGAGCTGGATATCGCCAGCGGTGACCACGCCGGGTCCCTTGGCATTCAGCGTCAGCTCGGCCTCGTCCCGATCCTCCATGACGATGGCCACACCCTTCAGGTTGAGCAGGATCTCGAGAACGTCTTCCTGCACGCCCTCGATACCGCTATATTCGTGGAGCACGTTCTCGATCTCCGCGTCCACGATGGCGCAGCCCGGCATGGAGGAGAGCAGGATGCGGCGCAGGGCGTTGCCCAGCGTGTGACCGAAACCTCTTTCCAGGGGTTCCAGCGATACCCGGGAATGGCGGTCACTCAACTTCTCTACATTGACGATGCGAGGCTTGAGAAACTCTGTGACGGAATCCGTCATGAACTATACCTTCCTAACGCTTACTTGGAGTACAGCTCGACGATGAGCTGCTCATTGATTTCTGCCGGCAGATCGGCACGCTCCGGAATCCGCTTGAATGTGCCGGTCATGCCCTTGATGTCCACCTCGACCCACTCGGGGAAGCCGTACTGCTCGGCCAGCGCGAGGGCGTTCTGGATGCGCACCTGCTTGCGCGCCTTCTCGCGCACGGTGATCACGTCTTCCGGCTTGACCTGGTAGGAGGGAATGTTCACCACCTTGCCATTCACCTCGATGGCCTTGTGGCTCACCAGCTGGCGTGCCTCGTTGCGCGTGGCACCGAAACCCATGCGGTAGACCACGTTGTCGAGACGGCGCTCGAGCAGCTGCAGCAGGTTCTCGCCGGTGGGGCCTTTCTGGCGGTCGGCGGTAGCGTAGTAGTTGCGGAACTGCTTCTCCAGCACACCATAGAGACGGCGCACCTTCTGCTTCTCCCGCAACTGCACACCGTAGTCGGAGAGACGGCGGCGGCGCTCCTGGGTCTGCCCGGGCAACTTTTCCATGTTGCACTTGGAGTCGACGGAACGCACCCTGCTCTTGAGGTACAGATCCGTACCTTCACGGCGCATCAATTTACACTTGGGTCCGAGATACCTGGCCATTGCTTTATAACTCCGGTGTTAAACGCGACGTTTCTTTGGGGGACGGCAGCCATTGTGGGGAATGGGCGTCACATCGGTAATGCTGGTAATCTTGAAACCCGCATTGTTCAGCGCACGAACCGCCGAGTCACGCCCGGGACCGGGTCCCTTGACGTTGACGTCGAGATTCTTCACCCCGTATTCCTTGGCCATCTGTCCGGCACGGTCGGCAGCCACCTGGGCGGCGAAGGGAGTGCTCTTCCGGGAACCCCGGAAACCCGAGCCACCGGAAGTCGCCCAGCACAGGGCGTTGCCCTGGCGGTCGGTGATGGTGATGATGGTATTGTTGAACGACGCATGGATATGCGCGATACCATCGGTCACGGTCTTCTTGACCTTTTTCTTGGAACGGGTTGGGGTCTTGGCCATGCCTGTACCTATACTCTCTCTATGAACTGCTTGTTAACGCTTGATGGGACGACGTGGACCCTTCCGGGTACGCGCATTGGTTTTCGTCCGCTGGCCGCGAACCGGCAGGCCGCGACGATGGCGGATGCCGCGATTGCAGCCCAGGTCCATCAGTCGCTTGATGTTCATGGAGATCTCGCGGCGCAGGTCGCCTTCCACGGTGTACTTGGCCACCTCGGCACGCAGGCGATCGATCTCCTCTTCACTGAGTTCGATGACCTTCCTGTTCTGTGGCACACCTGCAGCGTCGCAGATCTTCGCCGCGGTTGAACGACCGATACCATAAATCGCCGTGAGGGCGATGACCACGTGCTTGCGGTCCGGAATATTTACGCCTGCTATGCGGGCCATCCTTCTATCTCCTGAAACTTTCTGGCAGCAATTTCGCCGCGCGAAAACGCGGAATTATAGCCAGTCGGATAAATTCTTTCAATATCAAATTTTTGAAGTGCGCTATTCAGCCCTGCCGCTGCTTGTGGCGGGGCTCCTTGCAGATCACGCGTACCACGCCCTTGCGGCGCACGATCTTGCAATTGCGGCACATCTTTTTTACCGAAGCTCTTACTTTCATGATCCTGTCCTGGGTTATGGGTCGTTCAGCGGATCAGGCCCGCACCACCCTGGCCTTTGAGATTTGCTTTCTTCATCAGTCCTTCGTACTGATGAGACATGAGGTGAGACTGCACCTGCGCGATGAAGTCCATGATGACCACCACCACGATCAGCAGGGAGGTGCCCCCGAAGTAGAAGGGCACGTTCCAGCCTACGATGAGGAATTCCGGCAGCAGGCACACCGCGGTAATGTAGATCGCTCCGGCCAGCGTCAGGCGGGTCATCACGCCATCGATGTACTTCGCCGTCTGCTCTCCGGGGCGGATCCCGGGAATGAAGGCCCCGGAGCGCTTCAGGTTGTCCGCCGTCTCACGCGCATTGAACACCAGCGCCGTGTAGAAGAAGCAGAAGAAGATGATCGCCGCGGCATAGAGGGCCACGTAGATGGGCTCGCCCGGCGACAGCTTCGCCACGATATCCTGCAGCCAGCGCATGTTGGGCGTATTCCCCGCCCAGGACGCCAGCGTGGTCGGGAACAGGATGATGCTGGAAGCGAAGATGGGCGGTATGACACCAGCCATGTTCAGCTTCAACGGCAGAAAACTGCTCTGGGCGGCCATCAGCCGCCTCCCCTGCTGACGCTTGGCGTAGTTGATGGTGATACGCCGCTGTCCACGCTCCACGAATACCACGAAGGCGGTGACGGCCACGGCCAGCAGCAGCAGGAACAGGGCGAAGAACGCGTTCATCTCGCCATTGCGCACCAGTTCCGCCACGGAACCGAAAGCGGCTGGAAGACCTGCCACGATACCGGCGAAGATGATCATCGAGATACCGTTGCCCAGACCCCGTTCGGTGATCTGCTCGCCCAGCCACATGAGGAACATGGTTCCGGTGACCAGGGAGATGGCCGCAGTGAAGACGAAGCCCATCCCGGGGTTCATCACCAGGGACATGCCGCCTGCCGACTGCGACTGCAGGGCCACCGAGATTCCCACGGCCTGGAAAGTGGCCAGCACCACGGTGCCATAGCGGGTGTACTGAGTGATCTTTCGCCTGCCGGCCTCGCCTTCCTTCTTCAGCTGTTCCAGCTTCGGAATCACCGCCGTCATCAACTGCACGATGATGGAGGCGGAGATGTAGGGCATGATGCCAAGAGCGAAGAGGGAGGCCCGCTTCAGGGCGCCGCCCGAGAACATGTTGAACATGCCCAGGATGGTCCCCTGCTGCTGATCGAAGAGCGCGGCCAGCGCACCCGGGTTCACGCCAGGCACCGGGATGTAGGTGCCGATGCGGAACACCACCAGCGCTCCCAGCAGAAAAAGGAAACGCTGGCGCAGCTCGGTGAGCTGTCCGAGCTGGATACCTGATGCAGCTGCAGGAGTACGGGCCATGGGGAGTATCAGTCCTCGACCTTGCCGCCGGCCGCCTCGATGGCAGCACGCGCACCCTTGGTCGCACCGATCCCCTTGAGCGTCACGGCACGGGTCACTTCACCGGAAAGGATCACCTTGGCTCTTTTCATGGTGCGGGGCAGGATGTCCGCCTCGTAGAGCGCGTTCATGTCCACCACCTCGCCGTTGACCTTGTCCAGCTCATTGAGACGGATCTCGGCCGTGTACTTAGCCTTGCGGGAACGGAAGCCGACTTTGGGCAGGCGGCGTTGGAGCGGCATCTGGCCGCCTTCGAATCCAACCTTGTGGAAGCCCCCGGAACGGGATTTCTGGCCCTTGTGGCCACGCCCGGCGGTCTTGCCCAGACCGCTACCGATGCCGCGCCCGACGCGCTTGCGGTCCGTTTTGCTGCCGGCGGCCGGCTTGAGTGTATTCAGGCGCATCTTATGCTTCCTCCACCAGCTGTACCATGTAGGAGACCTTGTTCAGCATGCCACGGGTGGAAGGCGTGTCCTCCACTTCGACCACCTGGTGCATACGGCGAAGCCCCAGGCCACGCACACAGGCCTTGTGACTCTTGAGTCGGCCATTCATGCTGCGCACCAGCTTCACCTTCATCGTTTTCTTGTCAGCCACGGTCTTACTCCGTTATCTCTTCGACACTCTTGCCGCGCTTGGCAGCCACGTCTTCGGGACTGTCCATCTTCACCAGGCCGTCCATGGTGGCGCGAACCACGTTGATGGGGTTGTTGGAACCGATGCACTTGGCCAGCACGTTGTGCACGCCCACTGCCTCGAAGATGGCGCGCATGGCGCCGCCGGCAATAATACCGGTACCCTCGGAAGCCGGCTGCATGTAAACCTTGGCCGCCCCGTGCTTGCCGATGATGGGATACTGCAGCGTACCGTTGGCCAGCTTGACCTGCTGCATGTTGCGGCCGGCCGTCTCCATGGCCTTCTGGATGGCGATGGGCACCTCCTTCGCCTTGCCCATGCCGAATCCCACCTTGCCGTCACCGTCACCCACGACGACCAGCGCGGAGAACCCGAACTGACGACCACCCTTGACCACCTTGGCCACACGATTGACGGCAACCAGCTTTTCGATCAGCTCTTCACCGCCGGCATTTGCTTCGTAATTCGCCATCACTAAATCCTCAGAACTGGAGCCCGGCTTCGCGGGCTGCCTCTGCCAGCGCCTTTACGCGGCCGTGATACTGGAAACCGGAACGGTCGAAGGCGACCTGCTCGATACCGACCGCCTTGGCACGCTCTGCCACTGCACGGCCGATCACGGCCGCAGCGGATACGTTGCCGGTAGAGCCCTCGATGCTGCCCCGCAGTTCCTTGTCCAGCGTGGAGGCGCTGCATACCACGTCGACACCGTTGGGCGCGATCACCTGGGCATAGATATGACGCGGAGTGCGATGCACGGTCAGGCGCGGAACGCGCAGCTCCCTGATCTTGGCGCGGGACCTGCGGGCCCGACGTAGGCGACTTGCTCTCTTGTCCATCGTCATAACCTCTTATTTCTTCTTCGCTTCTTTGCGGACCACGTACTCGTCCGCGTAGCGCACGCCCTTGCCCTTGTAGGGCTCGGGTGGACGGTAGCGGCGTATCTCCGCAGCTACCTGGCCAACCTGCTGCTTGTCGGTACCGGACACGACGATCTCCGTCTGCGAAGGCGTCTCGATGGTGATCCCTTCGGGAATGGGATATTCCACGGGATGGGAAAAACCCAGACTGAGATCCAGCACCTTGCCCTTCACCTGGGCGCGATAACCCACGCCGACGAGCTGCAGTTTCTTCTGGAAACCCTGGCTGGCGCCGATCATCATGTTGTTGATGAGGGAACGCATGGTACCGGCCATGGCCCAGGAGGCCTTGTTGTCGGGATCCACCGGGCTCACCCGCACTTCGTTCTCTTCGAGACTCACCTTCACTAGGGGATGAACCTCGTATTCGTGCGTGGACTTGGGACCCTTGACGGTGACCTTCTGTCCTTCTACCTTGACATCCACCCCGGAAACCACCGGAACGGGAGCTTTTGCAATACGTGACATGCCAGCTACCTCCGAATCAGGCCACAAAGGCAATGACTTCGCCGCCATGCCCCTGCTTGCGGGCTTCGCGGTCGGTCATCAGGCCCTTGGAAGTGGAAACGATGGCGATACCCAGACCGCCACGCACCTTGGGCAGTTCTTCCTTGCCCTTGTAGATACGCAGTCCGGGGCGGCTGACGCGCTTGATCATGTCGATGACAGGCTGCCCCTGGAAATACTTCAGCGTGATTTCCATGACCGGCTTGCCGTCCACTTCCAGCGTCGATACGTCGGCGATGTACCCCTCGTCCTTCAGGACCTGGGCAATGGCCATCTTCTTCCTGGAAGCAGGCAGCTGCACGCTCACCTTGCCGGCCTGCTGACCGTTACGGATGCGCGTGAGCATATCCGCAATGGGATCTGACATACTCATATAGTCTTGGCTCCTCGGGTCAGGCAACTTCTGGAACGAAATCCGATACCCAATGATGAAAAACAGCCCCCTTGGCAGGGAGCCGGCTACAATAACGAAACGAACCGGATAAATCCAGTCTTTTTTATCGCCCCGCACGCCATTCCGGCCTCCGGGGCTGAAAAACCTCTACCAGCTGGCCTTCCTCAGGCCCGGGACATCACCGCGCATGGCGGCTTCGCGCAACTTGTTGCGGCACAGGCCGAACTTGCGGTACACCGCGTGGGGGCGGCCGGTAATGCGACAGCGGCGCTGCTTGCGTACCGGACTGGAATCCCGTGGCAGCTTCTGCAGTTTCAGCACCGCTTCGTCGATCTGCTCGGGAGTGCTCAGCGGATTCTTGATGACGGCCTTCAGTTCGGCGCGCTTGGCGGCGTATCGGGCTACCATACGGGCCCGCTTGTTCTCACGGGCGATCATGCTCTTCTTTGCCATAGTCTCTGAACTCTGGTCTGTTACTTGAAGGGAAAGTTGAAGCCTTCAAGCAAGGCCTTTCCTTCCTCGTCATTCCTGGCGGAAGTGGTAATGGTGATGTCCATGCCACGCAGCGCATCGATCTTGTCATATTCCACTTCCGGGAAGATGATCTGTTCCTTCACGCCCATGCTGTAGTTGCCACGTCCGTCGAAGGACTTCGGGCTCATGCCGCGGAAATCGCGGATGCGTGGAATCGCGATGTTGATCAGCCGGTCGAGAAACTCGTACATGCGTTCCGCGCGCAGCGTGACCTTGCAGCCGATGGGCCAGCCTTCGCGGATCTTGAAACCTGCCACCGACTTGCGCGCCAGGGTTACGATCGGTTTCTGTCCCGAGATCTTGGCCATGTCGTCCATGGCGAACTGCAGCACCTTCTTGTCGGAGGTCGCCTCGCCCACTCCCATGTTGAGCGTGATCTTCTCGATGCGCGGCACCTCCATCACGCTCTTGTAGCCGAACTTCTCGACCAGCGCGGGAATGACCTTCTCTTTGTAGTGATCCTGTAATCTTGCCATTGGACTTCTTAGCCTCAAACGTCCACGACTTCGCCGTTGGATTTGAATATACGAACCTTGCGGCCATCGTCCAGGGTCTTGAAACCCACCCGGTCGGCCTTGTTGGTTACGGGGTTGAAGAGGGCCACGTTGGAAATGTGCAGCGGCATCTCCTTTTCCACGATGCCGCCGGGCTCACCCTTCATCGGGTTGGGCTTGACGTGCTTCTTAGCCAGGTTGACGTTCTCGACCAGCACCCGGTCTTCCAGAACTGCCAGCACGGTACCCCGCTTGCCCTTGTCCTTGCCTGCGAGGACGATGATGTCGTCGCCTTTACGAATCTTGTTTGCCATGACCTAACCTCAGAGCACCTCGGGTGCCAGCGAAATGATCTTCATGAACCGCTCACCACGAAGCTCACGGGTTACCGGGCCAAAGATCCGGGTACCGATGGGCTGCAACTGGTTGTTGAGCAGCACGGCCGCATTGCCGTCGAAACGGATCACCGAACCATCAGGACGGCGCACGCCCTTGCGGGTCCGCACGACAACGGCATTGTAGACATCACCCTTCTTCACCTTCCCGCGCGGGATGGAGTCCTTCACGGAAACCTTGATGATGTCGCCGATACCGGCATAACGACGGTGCGAGCCGCCCAGTACTTTGATGCACTGAACCCTCTTTGCGCCGCTGTTGTCGGCTACGTTCAGCATGGTTTGCATCTGGATCATGACACTACCCTAAATGTGTTTCGTTGCTCCCCGAAGCCGGGGTATGAATTCAGCTTGCGCGCTCGACCACCTTCACCAGGCGCCATTTCTTGGTCTTCGACAGCGGACGGCACTGCTCGACCACAACGGTATCGCCCGTGCGGCACTCGTTGCTCTCGTCGTGGGCATGCACCTTCGTGGAGCGGCGGATGTACTTCCCGTAGATGGGGTGCTTCACGCGGCGTTCCACCTGCACGGTGATGGACTTGTCCATCTTGTCACTGATGACACGCCCCTGCAGCGTGCGGTTGGTCTGATCTTGCTCGCTCATCACTAAACTGCCTTCCGCTTCTCGTTCATGACTGTCTTGACGCGCGCAATGTCGCGGCGTACCTGCCGGATTACATGGTGCCTTGCGATCTGGCCGGTACCCTGCTGCATGCGCAGGTTGAACTGCTCCTTGAGCAGATCGTGCAGCGTCTCGCGCAGTTCTTCCTGGGACTTCTCCCGCAGTTCACTCGCTTTCATCACATGATCGTCCGCTTAACAAAAGTTGTCTCCACCGGGAGTTTTGCCGAGGCCAGCTTGAAGGCCTCGCGCGCCAGCTCCTCGGGCACGCCCTCGATCTCGTAGAGCATGCGCCCGGGCTGTACCTGGGCCACCCAGTACTCCACGTTACCCTTGCCCTTGCCCATGCGAACCTCGAGCGGTTTCTTGGTGATGGGCTTGTCGGGGAAGATGCGTATATACAGCTTTCCGCCCCGCTTCACGCGGCGGGTGATGGTACGGCGGGCCGCTTCGATCTGGCGCGCAGTAATGCGCGCACGTCCCACGGCCTTGAGGCCGAATTCACCGAAGCTCACATCGCTGCCGCGATGCGCCAGGCCGCGATTCCGACCCTTGTGCTGCTTACGAAATTTTGTACGCTTGGGCTGCAACATGACTTAGCCTCTCCCGGCCGGTTTCTTGCCTTTCTTGCCTGGTTTCGTTTCTGCCATCGCTTCGTCACCGAAGACTTCACCACGGAAGATCCAAACCTTAATTCCAATGATGCCGTAGGTGGTTTCGGCCTCGGCGGTGCCATAGTCGATATCGGCACGCAAGGTATGCAGTGGCACGCGGCCTTCCCGGTACCACTCGGTACGCGCGATCTCTGCACCGTTCAGACGACCGGCAATACTCACCTTGATGCCCTCGGCACCGAGGCGCATGGAGTTCTGCACGGCACGCTTCATGGCGCGGCGGAACATGATGCGGCGCTCCAGCTGCTGGGCAATGCCCTCGGCCACCAGCTTGGCGTCGAGTTCCGGCTTGCGGATCTCCTCGATGCTGATGTGCACGGGACCCCCCATCTTCTGGGAGACCTCCTTGCGCAGCTTGTCGATATCCTCGCCCTTTTTGCCGATGACCAGACCGGGACGGGCCGTGTGCACGGTTATGTGTGCATTGTTGGCCATGCGGTCGATCTGGATGCGCGATACCGAAGCGTGTTCCAGTTTCTTCTGCAGGAAATCGCGAACTTCCAGATCCTGGTTCAGCAGATCTGCATAGTTCCTGTTGTCCGCATACCACTTGGAGGTGTGCTGCTTGACGATTCCCAGGCGGATACCCGTTGGATGTACTTTCTGACCCATAGTTCTAAGCCTGCTTACTCGTCGCCCACGGCGACGGTGATGTGGCTGGTGCGCTTGAGAATCCTCGATGCACGCCCCTTTGCCCTTGCACGAATGCGTTTCATGGTAGGACCTTCGTCGACCATGACGGCGGTAACCTTCAGCTCGTCGACATCGGCGCCCTCGTTGTTCTCGGCATTTGCGATGGCCGAATCGAGGACCTTCTTCATCAGGTCGGCGCCCTTCTTCTTGCTGAACTGGAGGACCTCCAGCGCCCGCTCCACGGGCAGCCCGCGAATCTGGTCCGCAACCAGGCGTCCCTTCTGCGCAGAGATACGCGCGTAACGCAGTTTAGCCGTAGCTTGCATATCGATATCTCCTTACCGCTTCGCTTTCTTGTCCGCGGCGTGTCCCCGGTAGGTACGGGTCAGCGCGAACTCACCGAGCTTGTGGCCCACCATGTTCTCGGTGATGAGCACCGGAACGTGCTGGCGACCGTTATGCACGGCAATTGTCAGGCCCACCATTTCAGGCAGGATCATGGACCGGCGCGACCAGGTCTTGATGGGACGGCGATTGTTGCTCGCTACCGCCTCTTCCACCTTCTTCATGAGGTGATGGTCTACGAATGGTCCCTTGCGTATTGAACGTGGCATTACTCTTTCCCCACCAGATTACTTGCGGCGACGATCGCGCACGATGAACTTGTCGGTGCGCTTGTTCTTGCGCGTCTTGTGGCCCTTGGTCGGCACACCCCAGGGTGAAACCGGATGACGGCCACCGGAGGTGCGGCCTTCACCACCGCCATGCGGGTGATCCACGGGGTTCATGACCACACCGCGAACCGTCGGGCGTACGCCGCGCCAGCGCGTGGCCCCGGCCTTGCCGAGCTTGCGCAGGCTGTGCTCAGAATTGCCCACTTCACCAATGGTGGCCCGGCAATCCGCATGAATCTTGCGCATCTCGCCGGAACGCAGGCGCAGGGTGGCATAGTCTCCCTCACGCGCCACCAGTTGCGCGGAAGTACCGGCACTGCGGGCGATCTGCGCCCCCTTGCCGACCTTCATCTCCACGCAGTGGATGGTGGTACCCACGGGGATGTTGCGCAGCGGCAGCGTATTGCCCGGCGCAATGGGCGCCTCGATGCCCGACTGGATGGTGTCACCCACATTGAGTCCCCTGGGCGCAATGATGTAACGCCGTTCACCGTCCATGTACTTGATCAGGCACAGGTGAGCACTGCGGTTGGGATCGTATTCCAGGCGCTCGACGACACCCGGAACCCCGTCCTTGTCCCGCTTGAAATCGACGATGCGATAGCGCTGCTTGTGACCACCGCCCCGGTGGCGCGTGGTGATGCGCCCCTGGTTGTTGCGCCCGCCCGTCTTGGACTTCTTGGCGACCAGCGGCGCGTAGGGCGCGCCCTTGTGCAGCCCAGGGGTCTTGACCTGGACCACGAACCGGCGTCCTGGTGATGTCGGCTTGGCTTTGACGATTGGCATCTTTCTGCTTCCGCTTTATTCAGTAGTGGTACGTTGCCTCAGGCACCCGCACCGAAATCGATATCCTGACCTTCTGTAAGACGGACTACCGCCTTCTTCCAGTCCTTGCGCTTGCCCTGGATCTGGCCGAAACGCTTGCGCTTGCCCTTGACGTTGATGGTCTGCACCTTTTCGACTTTGACGTCGAAGAGCATCTCCACCGCAGCGGCAATCTCCGGCTTGGTCGCATCGGTAGCCACCTTGAAGGTAAACTGCTGCGCGGCGTCGGCTGCATTGGCGCTCTTTTCGGACATCACCGGCCCCAGCAGGACCTTCATCAGTCGTTCCTTGTTCATGCCAGACGCTCCTCGATCTTCTTCAGTGCATCGGTCGTCATCAGGACCTTTTCGTAGCCGACCAGGCTAACCGGGTCCAGCTCGTCGCTGTCGCGCACGTCGACGTGGTAGAGGTTGCGCGCGGCCAGCAGCATGTTCTCGTCTGCCTGCTCGGTGACGATGAACACGTCATCGAGCCCCAGTTCGTTGAGCTTTGCAACCAGCTGCTTGGTCTTGGGGGCATCGACGGAAAAACCGTCCACCACAACCAGCCGTTCCTGGCGCACCAGCTCGGAGAGGATGGAGCGCAGCGCACCGCGGTACATCTTCTTGTTTACCTTCTGCGCATAGCTGCGGGGCTGCGCCGCGAAGGCCCGACCGCCGCCCACCATGATGGGGCTGCGAATGGTGCCCTGACGCGCGCGGCCGGTGCCCTTCTGGCGGAAGGGCTTCTTGCCGCCGCCGCTTACCGCGGAACGGTTCTTCTGCGCCTTGGTTCCGGCCCGGGCCCCTGCCATGTAGGCATTGACCACCTGGTGAACCAGCGCCTCTTTGAAATCCGCACCGAAGACGGCGTCGGAAACCTGCAGGGAAGCCCCGCCTTGTACGTTGAGGTCCATGACTTAACCCTTGTTCTTCAGTTTGATCGCCGGGGTGACGATGACATCACCTCCGGGAGCCCCGGGAACCGCGCCCTTGATCAGCAGCAGACCCCTTTCGGAATCGACGCGCACGATCTCGAGCGTCTGCACGGTGACCCGCTCGTTACCCATGTGGCCGGCCATCTTCTTGCCCTTGAAGACACGGCCGGGGGTCTGGCACTGCCCGATGGAACCCAGCGCACGGTGGGAAATGGAGTTGCCGTGGGTGGCATCCTGCATGTGGAAATTGTGCCGCTTCACGCCACCCTGGAAACCCTTGCCCTTGGAGATGCCGCTGACATCCACCTTCTGCCCGGTTTCGAACAGGTCCACCTTGAGCTCACTGCCCACCTCGGGAACTTCACCCTCGTGGTCGTCCAGGCGGAACTCCCACAGACCGCGGCCCGCTTCCACGCCCGCCTTGGCGAAATGGCCCGCCATGGGCTTGTTCACACGGCTGGCCTTGCGCTTGCCCACGGTAACCTGGATGGCCTGGTAGCCATCCACTTCCGGCGTACGCACCTGCGTCACCCGGTTGGGCTCCACCTGTACCACGGTTACCGGTACGGAAGCGCCATCCTCGGTGAACACACGGGTCATGCCCGCCTTGCGTCCCACTAATCCTAATGCCATGATCTAAAACCTCAGTTCAGCTTGATCTGAACATCCACACCGGCGGCCAAATCCAGCTTCATCAGCGCATCCACTGTCTTGTCGGTCGGATCGATGATGTCCATCAACCGCTTGTGCGTGCGAATCTCGTACTGGTCACGCGCGTCCTTGTTGACGTGCGGCGAAATGAGCACGGTGTAGCGTTCCTTGCGCGTGGGCAGGGGAATGGGCCCCTTCACCCGCGCACCGGTGCGCTTTGCAGTATCCACGATCTCCTTGGTTGACTGATCGATCAGCCGGTGATCAAAGGACTTGAGTCGAATTCTGATACGCTGGTTGGCCATAGGTATTACTCGATAATCTTGGAAACCACGCCGGCGCCGACGGTGCGGCCACCTTCGCGGATGGCGAAACGCAGCCCCTCTTCCATCGCAATGGGCGCGATCAGCTTCACCGTCATCTTTACGTTGTCTCCCGGCATCACCATCTCGACACCTTCGGGCAGTTCGCACGCCCCGGTCACGTCGGTGGTCCGGAAGTAGAACTGCGGACGGTAGTTGTTGAAGAACGGCGTGTGACGGCCGCCTTCGTCCTTGCTCAGGATGTACACTTCGCACTCGAAGTGGGTGTGCGGGGTGATGGT
>QNZQ01000123.1 GCA_003972985.1 Gammaproteobacteria bacterium
CGTATTGGCGTGACGGATGCTTGTTTTCACCGACAGGCAACTGGAAATGACTGGTCACGCTGGACAATTCGGTGATTGGTTGCGCGAAAGTGCGGAATTTTGAGCTGGTTAGCGGCTTATTTGCTCATAGGGTGAATAAGGCGGGCTTACAGTAATTCACAGTTTGCTAATGATAGCATCCCCGCCAGCCGCGCTCAAAACCTGCGCAGCTGCCAGACCTGCTCCACGAGGCGGTTCAGGCCCCGCTCCCGCAGGGAAGGATTGCCGGCCAGCATGTCCCCAGTTTCGAGCAGCTTCACATGGAAAGCGCCGCCGAAGATTTCCTGCACCTCGGCAGCGGAGACACTGAAGGGCGGGCCTTCCATCTCGCCCGCGGGATACTCCATGGTGACCAGCAGGACCTGCGTTCCCGGATCGAGCAATGAAGCCAGGTGCCTTGCGTACTCGCCGCGCATGGGTTCCGGCAGGGCCACCAGGGCTGCCCGGTCCCACACCCCCTGCACCTTGCCGAGGTCCGACGGCCTCAGGTGAAAGAAATCCCCTTCGAGCAGGTGAATGCACTGTGCATGATGGCGGACGAAACGCTCCTCCTCCTGCTGTTCTGCCTGAAGCCCTTGCTCCTCGCAGAAGGCCGCCAGGACCAGCGGACTGAGCTCCACGCCCACCACTTCATGGCCCTGCCGGACCAGCCACAGCATGTCCAGGGACTTGCCGCACAGGGGAACGAAGACGCGCGAGCCCGGCGGGAGCTCCAGGCTCGCCCAGTACTCCCTCAGCCAGGCATTCACCTTGGGCTGATGCCATCCGATGCGCTGTTCACGCCAGCGTTGCTGCCAGAAATCGCTCTCCAATGTGAAAACCCTGTCGACCGGTGCATGGAAACAGTATCGAGGATATTGGTATAGTAATGAATCCACAAGCCAAGCTTGGTATCACGATGGCCGAAGCCGGCGACAAAAAGGGGGGACCCGTTTCCAATCAGAAGCTGCTGCGTGCCGCGCGTTCCTTCGAAGCCATTCTCTTCAGCCAAATCGGCATTCAGGAGAAGCTGAGCAACGACCTGAAGCACGCCATCCGCTTCGGCATGGTGATTCTTGGGCTCATCGCCGTTTCCATCCTGGTGCTGCTGCTCACACTCTCCTCCCAGATCAACCGCATCTCCGGGGTCGTGGCCGACATGAACCACAACTTCACCACCGTCACGGCACAGATGCAACGTATCAGCCAGACCGTGGATTCCATGGTCAAGCGCGTGGCTCTTCTCGAGCCCATGGACCAGCAGACCACCGCCATGAAGGAGGAGATGGCGCGCATCGACGCCGACATCGGCAGCATGCGCAACACCATCGGCACCATGGAGACCCATGTCACCGAGGTGAGGCAGTCGGTGGAGAACATGGCCACCACCATCACCCGCATGGATGACGAAGTGCAGGCCATGGCCGCCGACATGCAGCACATGTCCAAGCCGGCCCGCACCCTGAAGAAGATGTTCCCCATTCCCTAGGCAACGATCATGGCAGAACAGGAAAAGCAGCTCTTCATCGACATGGTGGGTCGCCTCAGCTGGGAGACCCAGCTGCATCTGGACGAACGCCAGCACCATTTCTTCATCAACAAGGTGGTGATCGTGCTCATCTCCATCCTGCTGGTGGTGCTGGCGGTGATCAACGTCTACTACGTGGCCATTCTCTACCGGGACCTCAACGGCATCGTGGGCAACATGGACCTGATGCACACCAACATGCAGAAGGTCTCCGCCCGCATGGCCCGCATCACCAACAACATGGTCAAGTTCGAAGACTACATGACGCACATGGACAACATCGAGGCCAGCACTGCGGAAATGGCGCGGATGATGCCGCGAATCAGCGGCAACATGCACGATATGGCACAGGACGTAAGCGCCATGGACCTGAACATGGCGCGCATGAGCCGGGGAATGAACCACATCGACCAACGCTTTCGCCACATGGCCGATGGCGTGGGCGTGATGCGTTACCACGTCTGGACCATCTCCCGGCCCATGGGGGCCATGAACCCCATGCTTCCCTGACCGCCTCCCGACCATGCTCCAGTTCCGCAGCCTGACGCTGCGCCGCGGCCCCAGGCTGCTGTTCCGCGACGCCCGCTTCCAGATCCATCCCGGCCAGAAGGTGGGCATCACCGGTGCCAACGGCACCGGCAAATCGAGCCTCTTCGCCCTGCTCCTCGGAGAACTGCAGCCCGACGAAGGCGAACTGCGCTGGCCCCGGGAATGGGTCATCGCCCACGTGGCCCAGGAGACGCCCAGCGACGCGCGGCCGGCCATCGAGTACGTACTCGACGGCGACCGGGAGCTGCGCGAAACCGAACGGGCACTGGAGCAGGCCGAGAAAGCGGGTGACGGCGAGGGACAGGCCCGGCTCCACGCCCACTTCGAGGCCATCGGTGGCTACCAGGCGCGCAGCCGCGCCGCCCAGCTGCTGAACGGCCTGGGGTTCCGGGCCGGGCAGGAAACCCAGCCGGTGAGCCGCTTCTCCGGCGGCTGGCGCATGCGCCTCAACCTGGCCCGGGCGCTGATCTGCCGCTCCGACCTGCTGCTGCTCGACGAGCCCACCAACCATCTCGACCTGGACGCCGTCATCTGGCTCGAGGGCTGGCTGCGACGCTATCCCGGCACCCTGCTGCTCATCTCCCACGACCGTGAGTTCCTCGACGCCGTCACCGACCACATCGCCCATATCGAACAGCAGCGGCTGACCCTCTACAGCGGCAACTACAGTGCCTTCGAACGCATCCGTGCCGAACAGCTCGCGCACCAGCAGGCCCAGTACCAGAAACAGCAGCGGGAGATCGCCCACATGCACAGCTACGTGGAGCGCTTCCGCGCCAAGGCCACCAAGGCACGCCAGGCCCAGAGCCGCCTCAAGGCGCTGGAGCGCATGGAACGCATCGCCCCGGCCCACGTGGATTCGCCTTTTCACTTCAGCTTCCGCCCGCCGGAAAAGCTGCCCAATCCCCTGCTGCGCCTGCACCGCGTCGCCTGCGGCTACGATGGCAAAGCCATCGTCTCGGGAGTGGAGCTGAGCCTCTCCCCCGGCGACCGCATCGGCCTGCTCGGGCCCAACGGGGCGGGCAAGTCCACCTTCATTAAACTGCTGGCCGGGAAACTGGAGCCGCAAGAGGGGCAGATCGAGACCGCCCAGGACCTTGCCGTCGGCTACTTTGCCCAGCACCAGCTCGACCAGCTCCATCCCGAGCACTCACCGCTGGAGCACCTGCTGCAGATCGGCCCGGAGCTGCGCGAGCAGGAAGCACGCGACTACCTCGGCAGTTTCGGCTTCAGCGGCGACAAGGCGCTCGATCACGTGGCCCCCTTCTCCGGCGGCGAGAAGTCGCGCCTGGCCCTGGCGCTGCTGATCTGGAAGCGGCCCAACCTGCTGCTGCTCGACGAACCCACCAACCACCTCGATCTCGAGATGCGCCAGGCGCTGGCCGTGGCCCTGCAGGATTTCACCGGCGCCATGCTCATCGTCTCCCACGACCGTCACCTGCTGCGCGTGAGTACCGACGAGCTGCTGCTGGTGGACAGCGGCACCATCCGCGAATTCGACGGCTCCCTGGACGACTACCCCACCTGGCTCGCCCGCCGCAACGCAACCGCTGCTACCGACAGGGCCTCCGAGCCTGTACCCGAACGAGACCGCAAGGCCGAGCGCCGTGCCGCAGCCCAACGTCGCCAGGCACTGCAGCCCCTGAAGAAGAAACTGCAGCAGGCGGAAAAGAAGCTGGAGGCCCTGCAGCAACAGCAGGCCGAACTCGAGCGGCAGCTGGCCGACAACGACCTCTACCAGCCCGGGAACAAGGAGAAACTCAAGGCGCTGATGCAGGAGAAACAGAAATTGGACAAAGCCTGCGAAGAGCAGGAACTGGCCTGGATGGAAGCGGCGGAGGCGCAGGAAGCCGCCGAAACCGCCGTGCAATCCTGAAGCAGGGATTGCCTGATGCGCTTCGCTTATCAGACCTACGGAATTCCCTTGGGGCGATTCTGCCAATCCGAGATTTCCACATCAGCGGCGCCCGGCCGCGAACCCTTCGGCTTTCGGCGCGGAGACGCGCCTCCCACGAACCGTTGGAATCAGCCCACGCCGCCACCGGGCAACGACGGAATGCGAACCCCTTTCTCCAGTAGCGCAGGCAGGAAGAGTTCGTTGACCAGGATCGGTTTTCCCGCGTAACGGAACAGGGTGCGCCGCCCCCAGACCGCTTTCGGCGCATCCTGCAGGTGCTCGGTGGCCACGCCGAAAAGGCGGTGCCGCGGCAGGAAACGGGCCACCTGTACCCGCTCGCGCCGCGTGTGGGGATCGGCGAAGAGTACTGCGCCCAACGGCCTGTCGCGCAGCCGCGCCAGCCGGCGGGCGGCTCCCGTGAGACTGCTCGCCGGCATCAGGGTACGGGCAAAGATCTGCGGCACTTCGTCACACAGCAGCTCCACCTCCCGCACCAGGCAGGCCGCGCGCGGCCCCAGGCCCAATAGTTCGCGCTCGCTGTTGTAGGCCGTTCCCCAGGCCTGGGAGACCACCCGCACCCTGAAATGCCCGCGGCAGGCCGCGGTCACCCTTCGCGTCAGGGATGCAGCATCGCTCAGCCACTGGTAAACCGGTTCCGGGAGCGCCGCCGGCCGGCCTGTACCCAGATCCAGCCACAGGGGTTCACCCAGGGAACGGTTCTGACGGAAGGACATGGAATGGCGACGCTCAGCGGCCCAGGTCGCGCACGATGCGCATCACCTCGGGAATACGGCGCAGGCGGCGCATGATCTCCGCGAGGTGCTTGCGATCCCGTACCGTCACCACCAGGTAGAGTGTGGAGGTGGTACCGTCCAGCTCCTCGCTGCGAATGTCGTCGATGTTGGAACTCTTGGAGGCGATGGCCGAGGCGATGGTGGCGAGCATGCCGCGCTTGTTGCTCACGGTGATCCTGAGCGCGGTATCGAACTCGCCCTGGATCTCCGGCGCCCACTGCACGTCCAGCCAGTCGGCATCGGCACGACGCTCGTCCAGCACGTTGGGGCAGTTCTGGTGGTGCACCACCAGCCCCTTGCCCGGGTGAAAGATGGCAATGACGGGATCACCGGGAATGGGCCGGCAGCATTTGCCGAACTTCACCACCATCCCCTCGGTACCCCGGATGGTGATCTGACCGGCCGCCTCGCCCTCGCTGCCGATATCCTCCTGCAGCAGTGCGCCGGCCACCAGCCTGGCCATGCGGTTGCCCAGGCCGATCTGTATGAACAGCTCACGCAGGCTCTCCACCTTGAGCTGCTCCATGACGGCATCGAGCCGATCCGCTTCGATGCTGTCCAGGGTGTTGCCCTGCCGCTCCAGCTCACGCTCCAGCATGCGGCTGCCCAGCTCTGCGGCCTCGTCCTCCTCCAGCTGCTTCAGGTAACCACGGATAGCCGCGCGCGCCTTGCCCGTGACCACGAAGTCGAGCCAGGCGGGGTTGGGACGGGCATCCTCGCTGGTGAGGATCTCCACCGTCTGGCCGTTGCGCAGGCGGGTGCGCAGGGGCACCAGGCGCTTTTCCACCCGTGCCGCGACGCACTGGTTGCCCACGTCGGAATGGATGGCATAGGCGAAATCCACTACCGTGGCACCCTTGGGCAGCACGCGGATCTGCCCCTTGGGCGTGAAGACATAGACCTCGTCGGGAAAGAGATCCACCTTGACGTGCTCGAGGAACTCCACCGAGGTGCCGGAACCCTTCTGCACCTCCAGCAGGCTGCGCACCCATTCCATGGCGGCCGTGGGCGGAAACTTCTCGTCGCCGCTCTTGTAGTGCCAGTGGGCGGCGATGCCCTCCTCGGCCACCTGGTGCATCTCGTGGGTACGGATCTGGACCTCGATATGCTGGCCGCGCGGCCCCACCAGCACCGTGTGCAGCGACTGGTAGCCGTTGGCCTTGGGGATCGCGATGTAGTCCTTGAAACGCCCGGGCACCGGCTTGTAGAGACTGTGCATGGCGCCGAGCACCCGGTAGCAGGTGTCCACGTCATCCACCAGGATGCGGAAGGCGAACACGTCGGCCACCTCACTCAGGGAGAGATGTTTCTCCCTCATCTTGCGGTAGATGCTGCAGATGTGCTTCTCGCGGCCGCTCACCTCGCAGTGAAAGGATTCCTGGGCCAGGCGGTTGCGGATGGTCTCCTCGATGCCGTTCACCACCTCCTTGCGGTGGCCACGCAGCTTCTGCAGGTGCTCGCTGATCACCCGGTAGCGCCACGGATAGTAGGCCTGCATGCCCAGGTCCTCGAGCTCCAGGCGGATGCTGTTGATACCGAGGCGCAGAGCGATGGGGGCGTAGATCTCGACGGTCTCGCGGGCGATGCGGCGCGCCTTGTCCGGGCGCATCACGCCCAGGGTGCGCATGTTGTGCAGCCGGTCGGCAAGCTTGATGAGGATGACGCGGATATCGCGCGTCATGGCCAGGATCATCTTGCGGAAGTTCTCGGCTTGGGCCTCGGTGTGGGACTGGGTGCCAATCTTGGCCAGCTTGCTCACCCCGTCCACCATCTCCGCCACCTCTTCGCCGAACTCCTCGCGGAGCTGCTCCTTGGCGGTGGCGGTGTCCTCGATGACGTCATGAAGGATGGCGGCCATGAGGCAGTGATAGTCGAGGCGCATCTCCGCCAGAATGCGCGCCACGGCCACGGGGTGACAGATGTAGGGCTCGCCGGAGAGGCGCCGCTGATCCTTGTGCGCTTCGGCACCGAAGAGGTAGGCGCGGTAGACCTCCCTCACCTGCTCCGGCGGCAGGTAGGACTCGAGGTAGGCGCAGAGATCACTGATGAGGTAGCGCGGACGCGGAACCTCCTGGTCCAGCGTTTCGGGCACAGCCGGTGGCCACGGGTTCCCTGCTGCTGTGGGAAGCGGAGTGGCCACCGCGGAGGAGCTCCGGTTACAGGCCGTTGACGGCTACCTGCACTTCCTGCGCCAGCGCTGCCGCCAGTTCGTCATCGATGGATTCGGTCTTCTCTTCCTGCGCCTCCACCGTTTCGTTGGTGATCAGGCCGGCAGCGATCTCTCTCAGGGCCACCACGGTGGGCTTGTCGTTGTCCCAGGGTACCAGGGGCTCGACGCCGTTCTCCAGCTGCCGGGCACGCTTGGAAGCGAGCAGCACCAGGTTGAAACGGTTGTCCACGTTTTCCAGACAGTCTTCTACGGTAATTCTTGCCATGTTCTTCGAAACTCTCGGTAATTCCTTCAGATCTATATATTGTAGCGGGAAAAATCAGCGTGGTTGAATGTTTTCAGGCAGAACCGATGCCAAGCCGATACCGCGGGGGTCACTGGCCGCCTCCACCCGGTTGCCTTTTCGGTCCCAGAATACCGCCTGCATGTTGCCGTAGGGACGCTCCAGCGGCTTCAAGACGTGGCCTTTCTCCTCGAGTCGGCGGCGCACCCGGGAGGAAAAGGCACCGGGCTCGAACTGCACCTGGTCGGGGAGGTACTGGTGATGGAAACGCTTGCGGCTGACCCAGTCGGACGGTCCATGCCCCTCTATGAACTCGAGCAGTCCGAGCAGCACCATGGTGATGATGCGCGAGCCGCCGGGAGTGCCCAGGATGGCCACGCCTTCCGGGTGCTCGACAAAGGTGGGCGTCATGCTCGAGAGCATGCGCCTGCCCGGGGCGATGGCGTTGGCTTCGTTGCCCACCAAGCCGTAGACATTGGCCGCGCCTGGCTTGGCAGAGAAATCGTCCATCTCGTCGTTGAGCAGCACGCCGGTACCTTCGGCCACGAAACCGGAGCCGAAGGGGTAGTTGATGCTGAGCGTAGCTGCCACGCGGTTGCCTTCCCGATCGATGATGGAGAAGTGGGTGGTGTCCTGCCCTTCCCTCTTTGGAAAGTCCAGGGCCGCACTCGACGTGGCCCTGTCCATGTGGATGCCGGCTACCCAGCGCCGCGCGTGCTCCTCAGAGAGCAGCTTTTGCAGCGGCATCTCCACCTGATCGGGATCACCGAGGTAGCGGGCACGGTCGAAATAGGCGCGGCGCATCACCTCGATCATGAAATGGATGTGGTCAGCTTCCGACAGCCTGGCCAGCTGCTTCTGCGCCAGCATGTTGAGCATCTCCACCAGCACCACGCCACCGGAGGAGGGCGGTGCAGCGGTGACGACGCGGTAGCCCCGGTAGCGGCCCACGATGGGCTCCCGTTCGACCACGCGGTAGGCCTTCAGATCCTCGAGCGTCCAGATGCCGCCATGGCGGCGCACCGAGTTGACCAGTTTCCGCGCCACGGGGCCGGCATAGAAGCCCTCGCGCCCCTTTTCCGCCAACTGCTCCAGGGTACGGGCCAGGCCGGGCTGGCGTATGCGCCAGCCAAGAGGCGGCACCTCGCCCTCTTTCAGGAAGATGCCGCGGGTGGAGGCATGGCGGCGCAGCACTCCGAGCCGGAACCGGGCCATGCGCCGGTAGTGCGCATCCACCTCGAAACCCTCCCGCGCCAAGCGGATGGCCGGCGCCAGGCTCCGCGCCAGGGGAAGACGTCCGTAGCGCCTGGCGATATGGGCCAGTGCTGCCGGCTCCCCCGGTATGCCCGCCGCCAAGGGGCCATCGATGGAAAGCCCTGGCACCACCTCGCCCTTTTCATCGAGGTACATCTCCCGCTGCGCCGCCAGCGGCGCCCTTTCGCGCCCGTCGATCATCACCTGCCTGCCATCGCTGGCACGGTGCAGCAGCCAGAATCCTCCGCCTCCCAGCCCCGAGCTGTAGGGCTCCACGACGGCCAGGGCCGCACTCACCGCCACCGCCGCGTCGAAGGCGTTGCCGCCGGCACGCAGGATTTCCATGCCCGCTTCGGTGGCGGCTGGATGGGCGCTGGCCACGGCAGCCGCCGGCGGCGTCCGTGCCGAAGCCAGGCTCCACAGGAGCCAGAAAGCAAGAAAGCTCCACGAGGGAGCTTTCCAGGAGAGCACTGTCATGGGGGATCAGCCTTTTTCCGCCATGATCCGCTCGTACTTCGCCATCAGCTCTTCCTTGGTCTCCTGATAATCCGGGTTGGGGATGATGCAGTCGACGGGGCAGACCTCCACGCACTGGGGTTCGTCGTAGTGGCCGACACACTCGGTGCAGAGGTTGGGGTTGATCTCGTAGATCTCCTCGCCCATGTAGATCGCGCCGTTGGGGCACTCGGGTTCACAGACATCGCAGTTGATGCACTCGTCGGTAATCATCAGGGCCATGGGTTAGACACTCCAAAAGTAAGCTATTGAAATTTTTCCGCCAATGCCTGCTGCACCGCGGGATGGACGAATTCTGCCACATCTCCTCCCAGTCGCGCTATTTCCCGCACCAGGGACGAGGATATGAAGGCATACTGCTCGGCCGGGGTGAGGAAGAGCGTTTCCACCTCCGGCGCCAGCCGCCGGTTCATGCCGGCCAGCTGGAACTCGTACTCGAAGTCCGAGACCGCCCGCAGCCCCCGGATCACCACCTCGGCGCCCTGCGCCTCGCAGAAACGCACCAACAGGCCGCTGAAGGCGGTCACCTCCACGTTGGGAAACTGTGCCAGCACCAGCTGTGCCAGCTCCACCCGCTGGTCGATCTCGCAGAAGGGCCGCTTGGCGGTATCCTGGGCCACGGCCACGATGACCCGTTCGAAAAGCCGCGAGGCGCGCGATACGAGATCGGTGTGGCCGTTGGTTATGGGATCGAATGTACCCGGGTAGACCGCGGTAAGCATTGATAATCATCATGTTAGGTGGGATTGGTTATCTTAACACGCCGCACCAGCCGACAGGCGGCCTGTCCGGCTACGGCTTCGCGGTGGACGGACCAGCCCGCCGGCAGCCCGAACCAGGGGCGGTGGCTCTCCTGTTCCAGGTAGATCCAGGCAGCGTCGGCGAGCCAGCCGTTCTCCTCCAGCAAGTGGCAGAGCTTCGGGAGGGTCCTGAGCACGTAGGGCGGATCGAGAAAGACCAGATCGAAAGGCCGCTCCGGCCGCCCGCGCAACAGCCTGGCCGCATCCCCCCTGACCACCTCCGCCTGCTCGTTCACCCCGAGCAACCCGAGATTCTCGCGCAGCTGGCGCACCACCGCCTGTGCCTGGTCCACGAACCGCACGAAGGCGGCGCCCCGCGAAAGGGCCTCCAGCCCCAGCGCGCCGCTTCCAGCGAAGAGATCGAGACAGCGCGCCCCTTCGATCTCGAACTGCAGCCAGTTGAACAGCGTCTCCCTGAGCCGGTCCGCGGTGGGCCGCAGCCCCGTCGCGTTGGGGAAATGGAGCCGCCTGCCGCGGAAACGGCCGCCGATGATGCGAATACTGTTGTCGCGTGCCATACGCAAACCGTGAATCGAAGAGCGTTCGGAGAAAAATTGGTAGAGTATGCTGTTCGCCGATTCTTCCAGAACCCCCTTTCCCTGTCCAAGGGAGAGATGCCCATGGCCAGGATGACGTCATTTAAAACTGCAAGTGGTCGAAAAGCGGGGCGGGCGCCTGATCGGAAAACTTCGGAGGCAAGGATGCCGACGTAGAGCGTACATGGACGTATTCACAGCGGTTTTTCGAGCAGGTGCTCGACCTGCCCAAGTGAGATGACGTAGCCCTGCGCCCTTGGCTGCGTGAAGCACGGCGCACTTCACGAGCCTGGCCCTTGCCGGGCTGGTATCCACAGCATGACACCAGAGGTGACCATTTTCCGATGTTTGGTTTCGGTAGAAAGAAGAAGGAATCCCCGCAGCAGCAGGAACAGGAGAAACCGGGACTGCTGAAACGGCTCAAGTCGGGGCTGGCGCGCACGCGGGCCAATTTCACCGACGGCCTCGCCAGCCTCATCCTGGGGCGCAAGCAGATCGATGAGGAGCTGCTGGAGGAGCTCGAGACCCTGATGCTCACCGCCGACGTCGGCGTGGAGGCCACGCGCCGCATCATCGACGATCTCACCGAGCGGGTGAAACGCAAGGACCTCGCCGATCCCCAGGCGCTCAGCGAGGCACTCAAGGAAGACCTGGTGGCCATTCTCGAACAGGCCGATGCGCCAGTGAAACAGCCCGCCCCCGGACGCCCGCAGGTGATCCTCATGGTGGGGGTCAACGGCGCCGGCAAGACCACCACCATCGGCAAGCTGGCCAAGCAGCTCCAGGAGGAGGGCCAGAGCGTGATGCTCGCCGCCGGCGACACCTTCCGCGCTGCGGCGGTGGAACAGCTGCAGACCTGGGGCGAGCGCAACGGTATCCCGGTCATCGCTCAGCACACCGGTGCCGACTCCGCCTCGGTGATCTACGACGCCCTGGAAGCCGCCACCGCCCGCGGCATGGACGTGCTCATCGCCGATACCGCCGGGCGCCTGCACACCAAAACCAATCTCATGGACGAATTGGCCAAGATCGCCCGCGTGATGAAGAAGATCGACCCCGACGCCCCCCACGAGGTGATGCTGGTGGTGGACGCCACCACCGGGCAGAACGCCATCAACCAGGCGCAGCAGTTCAACCAGGCCATCCCGCTCACCGGCATCACCCTCACCAAGCTGGACGGCACGGCCAAGGGCGGCATCGTCTTCGCCATCGCCGAGAAGCTCAAGATACCCATCCGCTTCATCGGCGTGGGTGAAGGGATCGACGACCTCAAGCCCTTCGATGCCACGGCCTTCGTGGAGGCGCTCTTCGAGCAGTCCTGATGGAACACGCCCGGGAACCGCTATCGACAGGCACAGCACACCGGCGGCGCTGAGGGCGGCTGGGCACGAGATGATCCGCTTCGAGAACGTCAGCAAGAGCTATCCCGACAGCCAGGGCGGCCTGCGCGAGGTGACTTTCCGCATGGAACCGGGGGAGATGGCCTTCCTCACCGGCCATTCAGGGGCCGGAAAGAGCACCCTGCTGAAGCTGATCGGCCTGCTGGAACGCGCCAACCGGGGCCAGGTGTGGGTCAACGGTCACAATCTCGGGCGCCTCACCCCCCGTGAGGTGCCCCTCTTCCGCCGACAGGTGGGCATGATCTTCCAGGACCATCGCCTGCTCGAGGACCGCACCGTGTTCGACAACGTGGCGCTGCCGCTGGTGGTGACGGGCCAGCGCCACCAGGAGATCCGCCGCCGCGTACAGGCCGCACTGGACAAGGTGGGCCTCCTGAACAAGGCCAGGGCACTGCCGGTGACCCTCTCCGGGGGCGAGCAGCAGCGCGTTGGCATTGCGCGGGCCGTGGTGAGCCGCCCCCCGGTGCTGCTGGCCGACGAACCCACCGGCAACCTGGACCCGGAACTCTCCCTGGAGATCATGGAGCTCTTCAACCAGTTCAACCAGGTGGGCGTCACCCTGCTCATCGCCACCCATGACCTGGCGCTGGTGGAGCATCTTTCGCGTCGGGTGCTGACACTCAGGGAGGGCCGGCTCGTGGACGACCGCACGCCATGAACAGGCGGACACGCAAGCAGCGCCTGCGCCAGCCCATGGACCCGCGCGGCTGGCTCGTGCGCAACCTGCAGGTGCTCCTCTCCAGCCTGGGCCGCCTGTGGCAGCGCCCCCTCGGCAGCCTCATGAGCATCCTGGTGATCGCCATCGCCATGGCCCTTCCTACGGGGCTCTACGTGGTGGTGGACAACCTGCAGCAGCTCTCCCAGAGCTGGGAGGGGGCCGCCAGTGCCACCCTTTTCCTGGTCCAGGATGCCACCGACGGGGACGTGCAGAGCCTTCTCGTCCGACTAAAAAAGGATCCCGCCATCGGTAAGCTCCAGCACCTCGATCCGGCCCAAGCCCTGGCCGAGTTCCAGCAGTACTCGGGCCTGGGAGAAGCCGTGGCCCAGCTGCAGGAAAACCCCCTGCCCCACGTGGTGCTCGTGCAGACCGCCGACCCTCACATCTCTCCCGGGGACTTCTCCAAGCTCCTGGACAGGATCAGGAGCTACCCGCAGGTGGAGCCCGCCACTGCCGACCTGCAGTGGATGCGCCGCTTCCAGGCCATCATCCATCTGCTCCAGCGTGGCGCCTGGCTGCTCTCCCTGCTGCTGGCGATGGCCGTGGTGCTGGTGATCGGAAACACCATCCGGCTGGAGATCCAGCACCGGCAACAGGAGATCCGCATCATCAAGCTGGTGGGAGGAAGCAACACCTTCATCCGTCGCCCATTTCTCTACGAGGGCTTCTGGTACGGGCTGCTGGGCAGCACCGCGGCCCTGCTGCTCGTAGCCCTTTCCTGGCTGCTGCTCAGGGAGCCGGTGAACAGGCTCAGCCAGCTCTACGGGAGCGGCTTTTCCCTGGAAGGCATGGCTCCGTTCAACGTCCTGCTGGTCGTCGGGCTGGGGTGCCTGCTGGGCGTTGCCGGCGCGTGGATCGCCGTGCACCAGCAACTGGAGCAGATCGAACCGGCCTGAGAAATGGCTCCAACTCCATGAACCAGTGCGAATTTCTTGCCTCTTCCGATTGCTGCTACAACGGGAAACAGCTATATTCTACCCAATATGTGGTGGCTGTCGTTCGACAAGGGCCTCCATCATGGGGGAAGAGTGGAGCATGAGCATCGGTGATCTGACGGGACAGCTGCACAACTTCGGCGAATGGAAACGCAACCAGTTACACATAATGGAACAGTTGGAAAACTGGCTGAAACAGGAAGGACTCTACACTTCCCAAGCCCAGAGGGCCCTGACCCAGGCAAACCTGACGCTGCAGCGGGACCACGTCACCGTGGCCGTGGTCGGCGAATTCTCCCGCGGCAAGACCGAGCTGATCAACGCGCTCTTCTTCAGTGACCACAACTTCCGCCTGCTCCCCACCGACGCCGGCCGCACGACCATGTGCCCCACCGAGATCTTCCAGGACCAGAGCGAGCCGCCCTACCTGCGCCTGCTGCCCATAGAGACCCGGCTCGAGGAGGCCAGCCTCGCGGAACTCCAGGAGAACAAGGAACTGTGGGAATACATCCCCCTCGACCTGGACGACAGCGAGCAGCTGCACCAGGCGCTGCTCAAGATCCGCGAGCACAAGCTGGTGCCCAGAGAGGTCGCCACCAGCATGGGGCTGAGCGAGGTCTCGGAGATCGCCGACGACATGGAGAGCATGGTATCGGTTCCCGCCTGGCGGCTGGCCCATCTCAACTACCGGCATCCCCTGCTGTCGCAGGGCCTGCGTATCCTGGACACGCCCGGCCTCAACGCCGTCAGCGCCGAGCCAGAACTCACCTACGAAATGCTTCCCAGCGCCCAGGCCAGGCTGTTCGTGGTGGGTGCCGACACCGGCATCACCCAGTCCGACATGGAGATGTGGCAACAGCTGATCCGCCAGCCCGGAGTGCGGCAGAGACTCAGCGTGATGGTGGTGCTGAACAAGGCCGACACGCTCTGGGACGAATTGCGCACCGAAGTGGAGATCCAGTCCACCATCGATCGCCAGTGCGAGGAGGTGGCCGAGCTGCTCAACATCGAGCCCGAACAGGTGTATGCGGTTTCCGCGCAGAAGGGGCTGGTGGCACGGGTCAAGCAGGACACTACCAGCTCGAGCAGCGCTCGGGCATACCCGACCTGGAGAAGCACCTGGCCAAGACGCTGATACACAACCGCCAGGCGCTGATCATCGAGCAGTCCACCGAGACCGTGATCTCGTCGCTGTGGAATATCGAGACCCTGATCTCCTCACGCCTGCGCCGCCTGGAGAAACAGGCCGAGGAGCTGCAGCAGCTGAGCAGCAAGAGCGAGGAGGCCATCGACCAGCTGCTCAAGCAGGCCCAGCGGGACAAGATCCGCTACCAGTCCAGCATCAATGCCTACAAACAGTCGCGTGCCGAATTCACCGCCCACGGCAAGATCCTTCTCGATGCCATCTCGCCCGCACGCCTAGAACAGATCGTCACCGTGGCACGCAAGCGCATGACCGGCGCCTGGACCACCATGGGCCTGAAAGAGGCGATGCGCCACATGTTCGACGAGATCAACCAGCAGATGGAGATCGCTGCCAACCAGTCGCAGGAGATGCGCCGCCTGGTACGCACCATCTACCGGCGCTTCCAGACCTATCATGACATGCAGCTGGCCGAACCCCAGATGCTCTCGCTGATCAGCCACCAGGTCGAACTGAACCTGGTTCACCAGGAATCGGAGATCTTCAGGAAGAGCCCGAGAACCACGCTCACGGAGCAACATTTCGCCGTGAAGCGCTATTTCCAAACCATCGTCACCCGTGTGCGCAGGATCTTCATGCAGGCCCACAGCGACGCCAAGGATTGGCTGGAGACCGCCCTCGACCCTCTCACCCAGGAGATCCACGAGCACCGCAACATCCTATCCCAGCAGCTGGCGGATCTGAAGCTCTCGGGGCGTTCACGCAGCATGGTCCGGCAAAGGCTCACCACCCTCGACCGGGACTGCCGGCGGCTCGAGGAGCAGCTAGCCCGCATCGCTCACCGATTCTCTGATTTTGGTGTTTTTAGGCGCCGGGACTTATCCGAGGCAACCTGATCGCCCATTTCTCATGCCGGCGTGCGTACCAGAAGAGGTGATTCTCGTGTTTTTCGCTCTCCAGGGTGATCCGGGG
>QNZQ01000056.1 GCA_003972985.1 Gammaproteobacteria bacterium
ATGTTTTTAAATGATCTTCGGCAAAACAGCTTGATCGGTGGTTGGAACGGCGGGTACCGAGTTCATTTCAGACTCCTTGAGATGGTGGTGAATCGACGATATTTTACGACAGAACAATGAGTTAGGTCTTAAGTTAATGACATTGAGGTAAACATACCATGGCTGTGTCCCTTGGAATTGTGATGGATCCCATAGAATCCATAAATGTGAAAAAAGACAGCAGCTTTGCCATGCTGCTCGAGGCACAGCGGCGTGACTGGGATCTCCATTACATGACCATGAACAGCCTGCTGCTGCGCGGGAATCGCGCCTGGGGACACATGCAGCGGCTGGCGGTCCGGGACGATCCCGGGGACTGGTTCACGCTCGACACCACCATGGTTCGCCCCCTGGACGAACTGGATGTGATCCTCATGCGCAAGGATCCTCCTTTCAACATGGAGTACATCTACGCCACCTACCTGCTGGAACAGGCCGAGGCCCGCGGAACCCTGGTGGTGAACCGCCCCAGGGCCCTGCGCGACGCCAACGAGAAGCTCTACACCGCCTGGTTTCCCCAGTGCACGCCACCCACCCTGGTCTCGCGCCGGCACGAGGACCTGCTGCGTTTTCTCGAGGAACAGCAGGATCTCATCCTCAAGCCGCTGGGCGGCATGGGCGGGGAATCCATCTTCCGCCTGAAACAGGGCGATCCCAATACCCACGTCATTCTCGAGACCCTCACGGCAAAACAGCGCCGCTATGCCATGGCACAGCGTTTCCTCCCCGAGATCAGCGAAGGCGACAAGCGCATCCTGCTCATCGACGGCGAAGCCGTCCCCTATGCGCTGGCACGAATTCCCAGGCGGGGGGAGACCCGCGGCAACCTAGCGGCGGGTGGAACCGCACGGGGGGTGGCGCTGTCGGAAAGGGATCACTGGATCGCGAAACAGGTCGCTCCCCGGTTGCGCGAGGCGGGTATACTCTTTGCCGGACTGGACGTCATCGGTGACTGGCTCACCGAGATCAACGTCACCAGCCCCACCTGCATCCGCGAACTGGACAGCCTCTACGACCTGAACATCAGCGCCCAGCTGATGGACCGCATCGAACAGAAGATCACTGCATGAAGACCACCGCCGCACTCGCACTGATACTGCTGCTGACCCTGGCGGGCTGTGACCGCACCGACCCGGTCTACAACAGCCGCTTCCTGGCCTTCGGCACCATCAACGATGTCAGCATCGTGGGCGTCACGCACAAGGATGCGGAAGCTGCCGTGGCCGCGCTCGAGGAAGATTTCGCGGCCATGCACAAGGCCTGGCACGCCTGGAATCCCGGCCCGCTGGCCCGCACCAACCGGCTTCTCGAGGAAGGCGTGCGCTTTCCGGCACCGCCCTCGGTGCTCTCCCTGGTAAAGCTCTCCAAGGAGCTGGCCAGCCGCAGCGACCAGCTGTTCAATCCCGCCATCGGCCGCCTCATCGCTCTGTGGGGATTTCACAGGGACCGGATCACCTGCGACCACCTGCCGGAGAAGGCGGAGATCGAGGCACTGGTGAAGGCGCATCCCACCATGGACGACATCGAGATCGACGGCATCTACCTGCAATCGCGCAACCCCGCGGTGCAACTCGACTTCGGCGCCATCGGCAAGGGCTACGGCATCGACCTGGCCATCGAGCACCTCAAGGAACTGGGCATCAGGAATGCCATCGTGAACAGCGGTGGCGACCTGCGCGCTATCGGCTCGCGCGGCGGGCATCCCTGGCGCATCGCCATCCGTAGCCCTTCCGGTTCGGGCACCCTGGGTTTCATCAATGTGGCCGGTGACGAGAGCGTTTTCACCTCGGGTGACTACGAACGCAACTGCCTGTGGCAGGGCAAGCTCTATCACCACATCATCGATCCCCGCACCGGTTACCCGGCCCGGGGCACCCGCTCGGTGACCGTGATCCACGACAACGCCGCCGAGGCCGACGCCGCAGCCACTGCCCTGTTCGTGGCGGGCCCGGATCAGTGGCACCGCATCGCCCGGCAGATGGGTATCCGCTACGTGCTGCTGGTGGACGAGAACAACATCGTGCACATGAACCCCGCCATGCAAAGGCGCGTGGAATTGATCGACAGGAAGCAGCCGGCGAAGATCAGCCCGCCCCTCGTGGACAACGCCCCGCCATCCCCCGGAACATGACCGCCCTGCACCACCCACAGGATCACAACGGCACGCTGGTCACCATGCTGGTGATCGCGGTGCTCGTGCACGGCCTTCTCATCCTGGGCATTGGCTTCGAGCTGCCTTCACCCCCACCACCCACGGCCCAGCGCAGCCTCGACGTGATTCTCGTGCCCCCGAAAAAACCCGCGGAAAAACCCCGCGAGGCCGACTTCCTCGCCCCCTCCAGCCAGGAGGGAGCTGCCAGCAGGAAAGGGCATTCCCGCCCCAAGGCGGTCCCAAGCCAGCCGGCACTGAAGAAGAACCTGAAGGCAGCCAGGGAACAGCTCCGTAGCGGCACGCCGGCACCCGACAAGCGGGAGCAACAGAAAGTGGTGACCACGCGGAAAAAATCGCAAAAGGCGGTCAAGCCGGCGAAGAAGACCCCGGTGAAAGCCAAGCCCAGGCCCGATATCACCCGGCTTCTCTCCAGCACCCGGCAGGAGATCGCACGGCTCACTGCACAACTGGACCGTAACAGCGAATACGCGTCCAGGAACCCGCGGCGCAAGGCGATCAGTGCCAGCACCCAGGAGTACCGCTACGCGGCCTACCTGGAGGCCTGGCGCAAGAAGGTGGAAAGGGTGGGCAACCTCAACTACCCCGACGCCGCCAAGCGCAAGAAACTCTACGGCGACCTGCTGCTCCACGTGGCCGTGCGGGCGGACGGCTCCGTGGCCGACATCCGCGTGATCCGCTCTTCCGGGCACAAGATCCTCGACGACGCCGCAGTGCGCATCGTGCGCCTGGCCGCCCCCTTCTCGCCCTTCCCCGAGGAGATCCGCAAGGAGGTGGACATCCTCGACATCACCCGCACCTGGCAGTTCCTCAGCAACAACCGCCTCTTCTCCTCCGACTGACCGGGCTTGGCGCCAGCCGCCGCCTCCCTGTTACAATTGGCACCATGAGCGAAACCTCCTGCCTCAAGGACCATTTCCTGATCGCCCTGCCCAACCTGCAGGACCCCAACTTTTCCCGCAGCGTCACCTACATCTGCGAGCACACGGACGACGGCACCATGGGCATCGTCATCAACCGCCCCTCGGCGCTGGAGCTACCGGACATCCTGCAACACATGGATATCGAGGAGACCGACAGGACACCCAGGGATCTGACGGTCTTCGTCGGCGGGCCGGTGCAGGAGGATCGCGGCTTCCTGCTCCATTCCCCGCCGAAACGCTGGAAATCGACCCTGGTGATCACCGACGAGATCGCCATCACCACCTCCCAGGACATCCTCCAGGCCATCGCCAAGGGCGAAGGGCCCGAAGAGGTACTCATCGCCCTGGGTTACGCCGGCTGGGGGCCGGGGCAGCTGGAGCAGGAACTGCAGCAGGACAGCTGGCTGGTGGCGCCTGCCTCGAAGGAGATCATCTTCCACACCCCGGTGGAGAAACGCTGGGAAGCCGCCGCCGCCCTCACCGGCGTGGACCTGAACCTCATCACCAGCACCGCCGGACATGCATGAGCACATCCGGCAAAAGGTCAGCCGCAGGCCCATGGTGGGACGTCCGAGGCCATGGATGGCCGAGGTCGAGCGCACAGGGATGTGCTTGCAGCGGTCCCACCATGGGCCTGCGGCTGACCTTCTCCACCAACGAGCTCTCTGCATGAACGACATGCAACAAGAGCCTGCCACGCTGCTCGGCTTCGACTACGGCACGCGCAAGATCGGCGTGGCCGTGGGGCAGAGCCTCACCGGTACCGCCACTCCGCTCACCACCCTGCGCCTGGTGCAGAACCGGCCCGACTGGGAATCCATCCAACGGCTCATCGGGGAGTGGCAACCCGAAGCACTGGTGGTGGGGCTCCCCTTCCAGATGGACGACACGCCCGCCGAAATGAACCGCAAGGCGCTGCGTTTCGCGCGCCAGCTCGAGGGACGGTTTCACCTTCCCGTGCACATGGCCGACGAACGCCTCACTTCGCGGGAAGCCTGGAGCCGCCTCGGCGGCCGCGCCATGCAGGACTTGGAGAGCATCGACGCCATGGCCGCCAAGCTGATCCTGGAAACCTGGCTGAGCAGCCAATGAGTACGAGGATCTTCCTGCAGCACGAGGCGATCCTGGACCTGATCCAGGGCATGGCCCGTCTCACCCGCCAGCAGCTCGAGGAGCGCGGCTTCCATCAGCCCGCGATCATCGGCATCCACACCGGCGGCGTATGGGTGGCGCAGGAACTCAAAAGGCAACTCGGCATCGCAGAGCCCCTCGGGGAGCTGGATATCAGCTTCTACCGCGACGACTTCACCCGTATCGGCATGAACCCCCAGGTGAAGCCGTCGCGCATCCCCTTCGAGGTGGAGGACCGCCATATCGTCCTGGTGGACGACGTGATCCAGTCCTGCCGCACCATCCGCGCAGCCATGAACGAGATCTTCGACTTCGGCCGTCCCGCTTCCATCCTGCTGGTGACCCTCATCGAACGCAGCGGCCGCGAGCTGCCGATACAGCCCGACGTGAGCGGCCTGCAGCCGCCGCTGGCCGACGAGGAGCACATCCGCCTGGAAGGTCCCGACCCCCTGGAACTGCGCATCAGCGGCCAGGCGAGCGCGCGGAACACCCCATGAAGCACGATCTGCAGCTCAACCAGGCCGGCGAACTGCGCCACTTCCTCACCATCGAGGGACTGCGCAGGCCGCACCTGGAACAGATTCTCGACATCGCCGAGTCCTTCGCTGCGCTCCCGGGACGCCAGGTGAAGAAAGTACCCTTGCTGCGGGGACGCATCATCACCAATCTCTTCTTCGAGAACAGCACCCGCACCCGCACCACCTTCGAACTGGCCGCCAAGCTGCTCTCGGCCGACGTCATCAACTTCAACGTCGGCGTCTCCGCCACCTCCAAGGGCGAGACCCTCCTCGACACCCTGCGCAACCTCGAGGCCATGCACAGCGACATGTTCGTGGTGCGCCACAGCCATTCGGGCGCGGCCCATTTCATCGCTCGCCACGTAAATCCGGGCGTGAGCGTCATCAACGCCGGCGACGGCTGGCACGCACACCCCACCCAGGCCGTGCTCGACATGTTCACCATCCGCAAGCACAAGGGCGACTTCACGCCGCTGCGGGTGGCCATCGTGGGCGACATCCAGCACTCGCGGGTGGCCCGCTCCCAGATCATGGCGCTCAACACCCTGGGCGTCACCGAGGTGCGGGTCATCGCCCCCTGCACCCTGCTGCCCGCCGAGGCACGCAGCCTCGGGGTGCACGTCTACCACGACCTCGAAACAGGACTGGAGGAGGTGGACGTGGTCATCATGCTGCGCCTGCAGCGCGAGCGCATGGACGGTGCGCTGCTGCCCTCCGCCCACGAATATTTCCAGCTCTACGGGCTCACCGAAAAGCGCCTGCAACGCGCCAGGCCCGACGCCATCGTCATGCACCCCGGTCCCATCAATCGCGGGGTGGAGATCGCCTCGGAAGTGGCCGACGGCAGCCGCTCGGTGATTCTCCAGCAGGTGAGCTACGGCATCGCGGTGCGCATGGCGGTGATGTCCCTCACCCTGGGCGCCCGTGCCGGGGAGCAGCGCGGATGACCGAAACAGCCAACATCCACATCCGCGGCGGGCGCCTGCTCGATCCCGCCAGCGGCACCGACGAGGAGCTGGACCTGTTCCTTGGAGAAGGCAGGGTACTGGCCATCGGCGAGGCGCCGGCCGGCTTCCAGGCGCACCAAGTGATCGACGCCAGTGGCCAGGTGGTCTGCCCCGGGCTCATCGACCTGGGCGTCTACCTGCGTGAACCCGGCTTCGAGCACAAGGCCACCATCGCCAGCGAGACCCGCGCCGCCGCCCGCGGCGGCATCACCACCCTGGTGTGCATGCCGGAGACCGACCCCGTCATCGACACCCCCGCCACCTGGGAGCTGATCCGCCGCCGCGCCAAGGCCTGTGGTAACGCCCGGGTACTGGCCGTGGGCGCCCTCACGCAGAGGCTCGCCGGTGAACAGCTCGCGGAGATGGCCGCGCTCAAGGCCGCCGGCTGCGTGGCCGTGAGCAACGGCCGCCACCGCCTCGCCAACACCCTGGTCGCCCGGCGCGCCATGGAATACGCCAGCACCTTCGACCTGCCGCTGGTGCTGTGCAGCGAGGATCCCCACCTCAAGGCCAACGGCTGCGTGCACGAGGGCGCCATCGCCACCCGGCTGGGCCTGCCCGGCATCCCCTCGGCGGCAGAGACGGTGGCCGTGGCCCGCGATCTCGCCCTCACCGAGCACACCGGCAGCCGCAGCCACTTCCACACCCTCTCCACGGGCCGCGCCATCGAGATGATCGCGCAGGCGCGGCGCGGCAACCGCAGGCTGAGCGCCGACGTGGCCATCCACCAGCTGTTCCTGCAGGAGAGCGACGTGGACGGCTTCCGCGCCGAGTGCCACGTGGATCCGCCGCTGCGCACCCTGGGCGACCGCGACCGCCTGCGCCAGGCGCTGGGCGAGGGCCATATCGACGTGATCTGTTCCGACCACCAGCCCCACGAGGCCGATGCCAAGCGCGAGCCCTTCCCGGCCACGGCGCCCGGCATCTCCGGGCTGGAGACCCTGCTTCCCCTCACCCTCAGGCTGGTGGAGGAAGGCGTGCTCACGCTGCCCCACGCCATCGCCTGCCTCACCGCCAACCCGGCCGCGGTGCTGAACCTGCCCCTGGGACGGCTGGAGCCCGGCGGCAGCGCCGATGTCTGCATCTTCGATCCCGAAGCGGTATGGGAATTCTCGGCGGAGAAGATGGCCAGCGCCGGCCGCAATACGCCCTTCGACGGCTGGGAGTTCCGCGGGCGGGTCACCTGCACCCTCTTCGAAGGGCGTATCACCTACAGGCCAGAGACATGACACACCCCGATCACCGCGACACCATCTTCCTCGAGGACTCCACCCTGCTCACCCACGAGGCGCATCCCGGCGAACAGTTCATCATGCGGCTGAAGGCACCCAAGTGCGCCCGCACGGCGCGACCGGGCCAGTTCGTCCACCTCACCGTGGACCCGCTGCTGCCGCTGCGGCGGCCCATCTCCATCATGCTCGCCTCTGCCGAAGAGGGCTGGATCGAGCTGCTCTACAAGAAGGTCGGCCGGGGCACCGGCCTGCTCGCAGAGCGCAAGCCCGGCGAGACCCTCAGCCTGCTCGGCCCCATCGGCACGCCCTTCGAGGTAAAGGAGAAACGACCGCTGCTCATCGGCGGCGGGGTGGGCATGCCCCCCATGATCTTCCTCGCCGAATCACTCCGGCACGTCGATCACGAACCGCTGGTGATCCTGGGTTCAGAAGTCCCCTTCCCCTTCAAGGCCAGCCCCTCGCAGCTGCTGGTGGATGGCATCCCGGAGGGGATCATCGCCACCCTGCCCCTGCTGGACCAGTGGGGAATCGCCTGCCGTCTCACCAACAGCCAGGAGATGCCGGGCGTCTACCAGGGCTTGGTCACCGGTCTGGCCAGGGAATGGCTGGAAAGCCTGGAACCTTCGGCCCGAAAGGAAGTGGGACTCTACGCCTGCGGCCCGCATCCCATGCTGGAGGCGGTGGTGAAGCTGGCCGGTGAATTCGGGCTGCCGGTGCAGCTCTCCCTGGAGGAGTTCATGGCCTGCGGCGTGGGTGGCTGCGCCGGATGCACCGTGCAGGTGGAAACGGAAAACGGCCCGGCCATGCAGCGGGTCTGCGTGGACGGGCCGGTGTTCGACGGCTACCGGGTGTTCGCCTGATGACTGCTTTCGATGGGCACGCTGCGCTTTGCCCATCCTACGGTAGCGACACGAGTTCGTAGGATGGGCAAAGGCCGCACGGCCGTGCCCATCGTCAATAGTCGTCCACCAGCATGGCGGCGTCGAGATCCCGCGCACGCTTGCCCGGGGTGTTGTCGCCCAGCTTGATCATCAGGCGCACCTCGTTGGCCGAGTCGGCGTGCTTGAGCGCATCCTCCTCCGTGATCTCCCCTTCCAGGTAGAGCTCGTAGAGCGCCTGGTCGAAGGTGATCATGCCGTGCTCGCGGGAGCGCTTCATCAGGTCCTTGAGCTCGTGGATATCGCCCTTCAGGATGAGATCCGATGCCAGCGGCGTATTGAGCAGCACCTCCACCGCGGCCCGGCGGCCGTTACCGTCTGCGCGCGGAATGAGCTGTTGCGCCAGGATGCCCTTGAGGTTGAGGGAGAGGTCCATGAGCACCTGGGTGAGCCGTTCCTTGGGGAAGAAGTGGAGGATCCGCTCCAGCGCCTGGTTGGCGTTGTTGGCGTGGAGGGTCGAGAGCACCAGGTGGCCGGTTTCGGCGAAGGTGAGGGCGTGTTCCATCACCTCGCGGCTGCGGATCTCGCCGATGAGGATGACGTCCGGCGCCTGCCGCAGGGTGTTCTTCAATGCCACCTCGTAGGACTCGGTGTCGATGCCCACCTCGCGCTGGCTCACGATGCAGCGCTCGTGGTGGTGCAGGTATTCGATGGGGTCCTCGATGGTGATGATATGCCCGTCGCTGTTGCGGTTGCGGTAGCCGAGCATGGCGGCGAGCGAGGTGGACTTACCGGTGCCCGTGGCACCGACGAAGATGATCAGGCCCCGCTTCACCAGGGCCAGGTCCTGCAGTATCGGCGGCAGCTGCAGCTCCTCGAACTTGGGGATGCGCGTCTCGATGCGGCGCAGCACCATGGCCACGGCATCGCGCTGGACGAAGGCGCTGACCCGGAAACGGCCGATGTCGTCGGCACTGATGCCGAAGTTGCACTCCTTGGTATGGCGGAACTCCTCGCGCTGCTCCGGCGACATCAACCCATAGGCGAGGTCTCGGGTCTGCTCCGCGTTGAGCACCGTCTTGGCCACGGGACGGATGTGGCCATCCACCTTCAGGCAGGGAGGGCGTCCCACGGTGATGAAGAGGTCCGATGCCTTCTTGTCCGACATCAGCCGGAGCAGATCATTGAATTCCATCTTGCTGGTCTCTCTGTTCGTTCACTGGATAAAGTATTGCGGCCCTGTCAGCTGAAGGCCTCCTTGTTCTGCGCCCGTGCCTTGGCATCCTGGCGGGTGATCACCCCTTTCTGCAGCAGCTCCTGCAGGTGCTGGTCGAGGGTCTGCATGCCCACCGCCTGGCCGGTCTGGATGGCGGAGTACATCTGCGCCACCTTGTCCTCGCGGATCAGGTTGCGGATGGCCGGGGTGCCGATCATGATCTCCCAGGCCGCCAGGCGGCCGCCGCCCACCTTCTTCAGCAGGGTCTGGGCGATGACCGCCCGCAGCGACTCGGAGAGCATGGAGCGCACCATGGACTTCTCGCCGGCGGGAAAGACGTCCACGATCCGGTCGATGGTCTTGGCCGCGGAGCTGGTGTGCAGGGTGCCGAATACCAGGTGGCCCGTCTCTGCCGCGGTGAGCGCCAGGCGGATGGTCTCCAGGTCCCGCATCTCGCCCACCAGGATGATGTCCGGGTCCTCCCGCAGGGCCGAGCGCAGCGCCTCGGAGAAGCCGAGGGTGTCACGGTGCACCTCGCGCTGGTTGATCAGGCACTTCTTGCTCTGGTGAACGAATTCGATGGGATCCTCGATGGTGAGGATGTGGCCGCAGAGGTTGTCGTTGATGTAGTCGATCATCGCCGCCAGGGTGGTGGACTTTCCCGAGCCCGTGGGCCCGGTAACCAGCACGATGCCCCGCGGCGCCTCGCAGATGGTCTTGAAGGTGGTGGGGCAGTTCAGGTCCTCCAGGGTCAGCACCTTGGAGGGAATGGTCCGGAACACCGAGGCAGCGCCCCGGTCCTGGTTGAAGGCGTTGACCCGGAAACGCGCCAGGCCGGGGATCTCGAAGGAGAAGTCCACTTCCAAGAACTCCTCGTAGTCCCGGCGCTGCTTGTCGTTCATGATGTCGTAGACAAGGGAGTGGACCATCTTGTGGTCCATGGCAGGGACGTTGATGCGGCGAATGTCACCGTCCACCCGGATCATGGGTGGCAGACCTGCCGAGAGGTGCAGGTCCGAGGCGTTGTGCTTGACACTGAAAGCGAGAAGTTCGGTAATATCCATTGAATCCCCTGTTTTGTTCCAATTCCTGCTGAGTGCATCCCCTGGCTGGATCTGCAGCACAGAGGAGACCATGAACCCATCTCGGATAGCCGAAAGACTAGCACAGGTCAAACAGCGGATTGCCGCCGCTGCCCGATCTTGTGACAGGGATCCAAATGCGGTCCGCCTGATCGCCGTGAGCAAGACCCGGCCGGTGAGCGACATCCTGGAGGCCCACGCAGCCGGGCAGCACGCCTTCGGCGAGAACTACCTCCAGGATGCGCTGCCCAAGATCGAGGCACTGCAGGAATACCCGCTCGAGTGGCACTTCATCGGGCGCATCCAGTCGAACAAGACACGCGACATCGCCAGCCACTTCCACTGGGTTCACACCCTCTCCAGCGCCAAGCACGCCCGGCGGCTCAGCGACCAGCGTCCCGTGGAACTGGCGCCGCTGCAGGTCTGCATCCAGGTCAACATCAGCGGCGAGGCGAGCAAGAGCGGCACCACGCCGGAAGCGGCCGGCGCGCTGGCAGAGGTGATTGCGGGCCTGCCGCGGCTCGCGCTGCGCGGCCTGATGACCATGCCGCCCGCCGACAGCACCGAAGCGCAGCAGCGGCAGATCTTTTCCGCGCTGCGCCACCTGCTCGAGGATCTGAACCGCACCGGGCTGTCGATGGACAGCCTCTCCATGGGCATGAGCAACGACATGCAGGCAGCCATCTGCGAAGGCGCTACAATGGTGCGCATCGGCACGGCCATCTTCGGACCAAGACAATGACAACAACGGCATCCCTGGCATTCATCGGCGGCGGCAACATGGCCGGCGCCCTGATCAACGGTCTCATCGAGGACGGCACCGTCCCCGACCGGATCACCGTGGCCGAGCCCGACACGCAGCGCCGCGAACAGCTGGCCGCGCGCTTCGGCATCCACACCACGGAGGACAATTCCAGCGCGGTCATGTCCGCAGGCATCGTGGTGCTGGCAGTGAAACCACAGGTGCTGAAGGAAGTGGCCCGCTCCCTGGCGCCGGCGCTGGCCCAGGGCCGACCCCTGTGCATCTCCATCGCCGCCGGTATCCGCCACGCCGCACTGCAACGCTGGCTGGGCGAGGCGATACCGCTGGTTCGCGCCATGCCCAACACCCCGGCCATGCTGCAGGCGGGCGCCACCGGCCTCTATGCTCCGGAATCGGTATCCGAGGCACACCGCAATGCCGCCGAACACGTGCTGCGCTCCGTGGGCATCGTGGTCTGGGTGGAGGATGAAGCCCTGATGGATGCGGTGACCGCCGTCTCGGGCAGCGGCCCGGCCTATTTCTTCCTCTTCATGGAAGCGATGGAGCAGGCCGCCGTCGACATGGGGCTTCCCGCCGAGACCGCCCGCCTGCTGGTTCGCCAGACCGCGCTGGGCGCAACGCGCATGGCGCTGGAGAGCGACCTCGACCTGGCCACGCTGCGCCTCGGGGTGACCTCGCCGGGTGGAACCACGGAAAGGGCGATCCGGCAATTCGAGGAGCAGGGGCTGCGCACGCTGGTGAACGATGCACTGAAGGCCGCCTGCGAACGCTCCCGCGAGCTCTCCGAAGAACTGGAGAAGGAATGATGGGTACAGGTTATCTCGCCAACCCACTGATCTTCATCGTCCAGACCCTGTTCCAGCTCTACATCCTGGTGGTGCTGCTGCGCTTCTTCCTGCAGCTCACCCGCGCCGATTTCTACAACCCGCTCTCCCAGTTCATCGTCAAGGTCACCTCGCCGGTACTGATCCCCCTGCGCCGGCTCATACCGGGGATGGGCGGCATCGACATCGCCTCGCTGGCGCTGGCCTGGGCGCTCAAGACCCTGGAACTGATGCTGGTGCTCTGGTATCCCAAGGGGAGCTTCACCTTCTTCCTGCCCCTGCTGCTGGCCATTCCGGAGCTGGTGGAGCTGACCATCAACATCTTCTTCTGGGCGATCCTGATCCAGGCCATCCTCAGCTGGATCAATCCCGGCACCTACAATCCCGCCAGTGCCTTGCTCTACAGCCTCACGCTTCCGGTACTCCGCCCGGCACAACGGTTCATTCCCCCCATCGGCGGCATCGACCTCTCGCCCATGGTGGTGATGCTTGGACTGGTGGTGCTCAAGATGCTGATCCTGCCTCCGCTGCGCAGCCTGGCCATGGCCCTGGCCGGATGAGCCAGTGGTATCGCCGTGACGGCGACGACCTGATTCTGCTGCTGCGCATCCAGCCCCGCGCCGGCAGGGACGGTTTCGGGGAGATTCTCGACGGCTACCGCAAGCTGCGCATCAAGGCGCCGCCGGTAGACGGAAAGGCCAACGACTACCTGGTCAGGTTCCTGGCAAAAAAGCTGGGGGTCGCCCGCAGTGCCGTCCGGATCGAGCAGGGACAGACCGGGCGCAACAAGCGCATCCGCATCAGGAACCTGAGCCGATTGCCGGAACTGGATTAGTTTCAGGATTGGTTTTTGATCTCAAGCCACCAGTTCTATTGTTGATTCTCGCCAAGCTCGCAGAGTGCGCTAAGGATTTTAGGTCGGCCCGGACCAATTTCAGCCGCGTAGGGCGGATAAGCGCAGCGCATCCGCCGACCACATGGCCATGCAGTGCGGGGCAGGCAAGCGCAGGGATTGCCTGATGCGCTACGCTTATCAGGCCTACAAAATTTCCCCGAGGCGATCCTGCCAACCCGGGATTTCCACACCTAGGATTTCAGTGCCGGCCCAGACCAGTTTCAACGGCCAAGCAAGGAAATTAATTATTGTATTCAATCACTTAAACAGATCTCCGGCTCCCTGGGCACACAAAATCCCGTCAAACCGGAACTTTTTCGCGCATTAGCACTCTTAACACGCGAGTGCTAAATTTTGATGGTGAACCTATACCTGGTGGTGATATATTGTTGATTCAAGGGAATTTCAAGGGGGGTAAGAAAATGAGCAAAGAACTGACTACTGCTGTACTGCCGACTGGCAGCATGGAATCCTATGTGACTGCAGCATTCCAGCTCCCCATGCTCAGCCAGAAAGAGGAGCATGACCTGGCTGTCCGCTGGCGTGAAAAGCAGGACCTGGAGGCCGCGCGCCAGCTGGTGCTGAGCCATCTGCGTTTCGTGGTGCGGATTGCTCGGCAGTATTCCGGCTACGGACTGCCGCAACCCGACCTGATCCAGGAGGGTACCGTAGGCCTGATGAAGGCGGTACGCCGCTTCGACCCGGAGATGGGCGTGCGCCTGGCTTCCTTTGCCGTCCACTGGATCAAGGCCGAGATCCATGAATTCATCCTGCGCAACTGGCGCATCGTGAAGATCGCCACTACCAAGGCGCAACGCAAGCTTTTCTTCAACCTGCGCTCCAGCAAGAAGCGGCTTGGCTGGTTCAGCGAGGAAGAGATCCAGGAGGTGGCCCAGGACCTGGGCGTCAAGCCCGAAGAGGTACGCGCCATGGAGGCCCGCCTGAACAACTATGACATGGCCTTCGATCCGTCCGAAAGCGACGACGAGGACGATCACCAGGCGCCGGTGAGCTACCTTCCCGACCTGCGCATGGAGCCTGCCGCCATGGTGGAGGCCGAGGATACCGAGCGGGACGAGCACGAGCGTCTCTACCAGGCCCTGGAAGAGCTGGACGATCGCAGCAAGGAGATCCTGCGCCGCCGCTGGCTGAGCGAGAAGAAATCCACGCTGCACGAACTGGCCGACGAATACGGCGTTTCCGCCGAGCGTATCCGCCAGATCGAGAAGGCTGCCATGAAGAAGCTCCAGACCCGCATGGCGGCCTAAGCGTAGATCGATTCGACTTCCAAGCCCGCCCTCGTGGCGGGTTTTTGCGTTATCCCATGGAATTCTTCATCACGGGCACAGACACCGGCTGCGGCAAGACCCTGGTCACCCTCGCCTTCATGGAGAAGTTGCGTGCGTCGGGAGGACGGGTTGCCGGCATGAAGCCCGTGGCCGCGGGCGCGGAAATGACCTCCGGTGGACTGCGCAACGGGGATGCCCTGGCCATCCAGGCCCGCTGTTCAGGGTCCTTTCCTTACGAAATCATCAACCCCTGCTGCCTGCGGACGCCCGCGGCACCCCACCTGGCAGCTGCCGCGGAGGGCACGCGGATCGATATCGGGAAGATCCACAGGGCTGCTGCCGAACTGAGGCAGACTTCGGATCACCTGGTGGTGGAAGGCGCAGGCGGCTGGAAAGTGCCCCTCACGGAAAACCTGGACATGGCCGACCTGTGCCGCGGGCTGGAACTGCCGGTGGTGCTGGCGGTGGGGCTGAAACTCGGCTGCATCAACCATGCGCTGTTAAGCGTGGATTCCATTCTTGCATCCGGCGTGCTGCTGGTGGGATGGGTGGCCAATAGCCTGGAGCGGGGGATGCCCTTCGAGGCAGAGAACATCGCTACCCTGCAGCAGCGGATCCCGGCACCCCTGCTTGGGCATCTTCCCTGGCAAGCGAAACCGGACCCGGCCTGGAGTGCAGGCCGGCTCCGTTTACCGAAAACGCGAACTACTGCTCGTAGACCTTCACGTTACTGAAGCGGCTCTCTCCGGTGGGGCTGCTCACATCGTGGTCCATAATGAAGAACAGGTAATTCATACTGCCCGTATAGTACTGGCCCACAGGAATAACATCAATGTCATTAACTTAAGACCTAACTCATTGTTCTGTCGTAAAATATCGTCGATTCACCACCATCTCAAGGAGTCTGAAATGAACTCGGTACCCGCCGTTCCAACCACCGATCAAGCTGTTTTGCCGAAGATCATTTAAAAACATAT
>QNZQ01000015.1 GCA_003972985.1 Gammaproteobacteria bacterium
AGCCGGTGTGTAGCCGCAACGAGCTTGCGATGTTGTGGCGGAACGCCGGGTGACCAGGACGGCCGGGGCACCAATGAGTTGTCGAAGATCGAGTCGATTTTGGGGACTTGGATGTCCCAAAATCTTTCACGAGATCGAAGACTCGCTTGCAGCGCGTCCTGGGTGTTGGCGGTGCTGAGGTGAATCGCCATGCCGGAATTGCGCAATGTCTGGGCATAGAGGTTGGCGTCGTCGGCAGGACAGCCAAGTACGAGCAGTTCCACCACGTCACTCAGTGGCGTCACGATTTGGATGATTCGTTCAGCAGTGGTATTCATGGAGATATTCCGGTCTCTTCCCGTAGCGGTTGCTGTATCAAAGTTCGTTCCACAGGTCTTCGAAGTCGTCCTTCTTCTTCTCTTCGGCATCCTCGGCGCTATCGGTTTCGTCGACGTATTCGAACTGGTAGTGGACGAAGTTGTTGTTCGACTCGATCCAACGGGTCAGTTTTATCTGATGATTACCGAATTCGGTGATCATTGTTATGACGGTGTTCAACTTGAACACATGTGTATTGGTGATCAGGCTGCGCTCGTCCGTATTGGCGCCGGCATTGGACAGCAGCAGGCACTTGTACTGGTTCTGGCGGTTCGAACTTGGACGGCTGCTGGGCGTGACCGTCACTTCGGCGCAGCTCGAAGAGAGTATCTGGAGGCCGATGTAGACCTCGTTGTCCCTGTCCTGTCGCAGCCAGCGGCAGACGGCCACTTCGAACTCGTCCGGGTTGCTCGGAGCACGGATGCCCAGGACATCGCCCACCCGGATACGCATGGGGTAGCTGCTTTTCCAGGAAAGGCAGTAGCCCTCGACGCTCTCATTGTAGGTAAGGACGGTGAATAAGGAATCCGGTTTCTTGATATTGGGCTGGAAGATGTTGTCCTGCCGCTGCTGGCCGTCATCCAGAGAGCCCAGCAGGGTGGTGGCGATGGCGTTGCTGTCCGAGAAGATGGAGTCCCCGCCGGTGCCGGTCACGGGGGAATTGATGGCGAGGCTGCTGAAGACGCTGTCGTTCCAGGTGAGCCGGCTGGCGGGAGAGGAGCTCCTTGCCCTGGACGATGACTTGGCCGGTTTCCTCTGTTCTTCCTCGAAGGCGCGCTTTTCCTCCAGCAGTCGCAGCAGGTTGCTCAGGCCCACGATGGCTTCGATCTTGTTGCGGGTTTCCGTGCGGGGGAACTTCCTTTCCACGGACTTGGTCCAGTGCCTGATCAGTGGCCGGAGCAGGGTACGGGAAAGGGTGGATCGATCCTGGTCCAGGTGGGCGGGGGATTCCCAGTGGGCACGCTCGAATTCAGCCCTGGCCTCTTCGAGAACGGGGTTGAGGTCGAGCGCGACGAAGCGGGAGTCCTTTCGCTGCATTCCGCTCAGGCTCCTGGAAGGGGGATCGTCCGACCAGATGTTGATGTAGAAGACGCCGCTGTTGCTGCTGCTCTCGTAAGCCGGCTTGATCACCGCCAGTTCCGCCCACTGCGGCATCTTTTCGTGTATGCGCCGCATCTGGGACTGGCGCAGGCGGTGCGGATTGGTGGTGGCTATTATGGCCATTCCCTTGTACACCTCGTCGATGCTCTTGGCGTTCTTCCGGTTCCAGAGAAAAGTGCTGCTTTCCCGTACCGGTACTTTGTCGACTTCGCTCTGTACCGCCCAGGCGTAGAGATAGTTGGCTTCACGCCAGAGTCCCTCGGGATGGTCACGATAGACGAGCAGGTTGTGGAACAGTCGCTGGCTGAAATATTGGATCGCGCGTTGCGCAGCGACGATGACCAGTTTCTGATTGAAGTTCCGTTCGTCACCCAGAACCTGGTCCAGGAAAAGGATCTTGTAGGAATTGGCCACCTCGCCACAAAGGGCGCTGGCGAGCTGGGCGGCCTTCATTGCCCGCGAGGAGAGCGGAAAGCCGGCATTGAAATAGTGCCTGCTTATGTTCGCGTTGATGTAACGCACCGGCTCCCGGAAGATTTCGATGACTTCGGTACGGTTCAGTGTGGGGACCTGGATGCGGTTGAAGGTGACCAGGGTGTTGTAGACCTGGCGGGCGGTTTCACCGATGTTGGCGATGGGAAGTTCTTCTGCCCAGCGCCGCACCTCCCTGGCGCTGAGCAGAAAGGAGTCCTTCGGAGGTGGCGTCTGCGCCGGTATGGACAGCGCTACCGAAGGCGTATTTTCCGAATCGTTGCTTTCCTGGTCGGTCATTATTCTTTTGTCGATTGGCGAAACCTGGCGGTGAAATGGTTGTCCGGGGCTGCTTCAGCAGTGAACAGGTTTCAAGTTTAGCCCCTGCAGGGTCAAAAAAACGGTCATTTGTCTCAAAAAGTTGAGAGCTTTTCTTGCTTTTGCAGACAAAACTATCATATCCCTAGAGTGGATATGAAGAAATGTGGCTATATCGCGAAGTTTGCTTCAAATTTCATGGTTGGCAAAGGGGCTACAGGGGCTGTTTCGAATCGGCGCCGGGTTCTTCCCGAACCAGGCGGGGCAGGAGGTAGCCCGGCAGCCGTTGCCGCATGATCCCGTGGATCTCCCTTGCCCGTGCATCGGCCACCAGAAAGTGTGCCGCGCCCTCGACCTTGTCGAGTTGGTGAAGATAGTAGGGCAAGATGTTGTAATCGAAGAGCTTTTCGCACAAATCGACCTGTATCCCGGGAGCATCGTTGACCTTTCTGAGCAACACGGACTGGTTCAGCAGGATAATGCCGGCGGCAGCCAGTGGTTCGAGGGCCCGTCCCAGTTCCGGGGTCAGCTCCCTCGGGTGATTGACGTGGAGCACCAGGGTGCATTTCAGCCGGGTTTCATCCAGGATTTCCACCAGTCCGTGGTCGACACGGTCCGGCAGGACCACCGGGAGCCGTGAGTGGATTCTCAGGCGCTTCAGGTGCCCGATCCGGCCCAGCTCCCCGACCAGGGTTTCCAGGCGGCTGTTGGAGAGCATCAGGGGGTCTCCACCACTGAGTATGATCTCTGAAACCGTGTCGTCACCGGTGAGTTCGCACAGGAGCGGTTTCCATGCTCCGGGCCCAACCCGGCTCGCCTGGTAGGGGAAGTGGCGGCGGAAACAGTAACGGCAGTTGATGGCACAGCCCCCGCTGGCAATGACCAGGGCGCGGCCCGTGTATTTGCGCAACATGCCGGGGCCGGCCCGTGCAGTAAGATCCCCGGTGGGGTCCCTGGTGAAGCCGTCGGCAGTTTCCAGTTCCCGGGGCGAAGGAAGGACCTGCCGCAGCAGCGGATCGTCGAAATCACCCCGTTCCATCAGGTTTGCATAATAGCGCGTCACCCGCAGCGGGAAGCGGGCGGCAGCCTCCTCCATGTGCGAATCGAGGAACGTGGTGAGCCCGAGATAGTCGAGCAGTTCCACGGCGCTGCGCAACCCTTCGACGAGTTGCTGTTGCCAGCCTTTGCGGTTCGTTGTGGAGGAAGAAAAGGGTATCATTGAGCTCTTTGGAAGAAGGGCCTTTGCCCTCGCTTTATCACCCATCAGGCTGAGGAAACCATGGCAACCTATAGTACCAACGAATTTCGGAGCGGGCTCAAGCTCCTTCTCGACGGCGATCCCTGCGTCATCATCGAAAACGAATTTGTGAAGCCGGGCAAGGGGCAGGCCTTCAACCGGGTGAAGCTGCGCAACCTGAAGACGGGACGGGTGCTGGAGAAGACCTTCAAGTCGGGCGAGAGCGTGGAAGCGGCCGACGTGATGGACAAAGATCTCCAGTACCTCTACAACGACGGCGAGTACTGGTACTTCATGGACCCGGACACCTTCGAGCAGGTGCAGGCCGACGCCAACGCCATGGGTGAGGCGGTGAAGTGGATCAAGGAGCAGGATCTGTGTAACGTCACCCTGTGGAATGGCCAGCCCATCGCGGTGGAAGCGCCCAATTTCGTGGTGCTGGAGATCACCGATACCGATCCCGGCCTCAAGGGCGACACTTCCGGTGGCGGTGGAAAGCCGGCTATCCTGGAAACCGGTGCCGTGGTGCGGGTGCCGCTGTTCGTGCAGACGGGCGAGAAGATCAAGGTGGACACCCGCAGCGGGGAGTACGTCAGTCGCGTCAAGGATTGAGCACCCTCCGGGAAAGGCTCTCCCGGCGCGCTGCACTGCTGGAAGAGGTGCGCGCCTTCTTCCGCCAGCGTGGCGTGCTCGAGGTGACCACGCCGGTGCTGGGTTCCGCCGGGGGGACCGATCCGGCCATCGAGCCCTTCCAGACCCGTTACCATGGGCCTGGTGCGGACGATGGCCTGACGCTCTTTCTCCAGACTTCCCCCGAGTTCCACATGAAGCGGCTGCTGGCCGCCGGCAGTGGCGACATCTACCAAGTCATGCCGGTCTTCCGCCAGGGTGAACTGGGGCCGCGCCACAATCCCGAGTTCACTCTTCTCGAATGGTATCGCCTGGGCTTCGATCACCATCGCCTGATGGAAGAGGTGGGTGAGCTGGTGAACCACTGCCTCGGCGAGGAACGGGACCTGGAAAAGAGGAGCTACTGCAGCCTGTTCCAGGAGCGGTTCGGCTGGGATCCGCTCAGCGTAACGCCAGAGACGCTGCAGGCCACGGCAGCAGCTCACGGGCTCGAGGTAAAGGGACTGGAGGACCGCGACCAGTGGCTCGATCTGCTCATGAGCATGGTGGTCGAGCCGGAACTGGGCCGGGAGAAGCTCACCTTCGTCCACGACTATCCTGCCAGCCAGGCTTCCCTGGCGCGCCTGAATCCACGGGATCCGCGGCTGGCCTGCCGCTTCGAACTCTACGTGGACGGAGTGGAGCTGGCCAATGGCTTCCACGAGCTCTCGGATCCCGTGGAACAGCTGGCGCGATTCGAGGTGGACAATCTCGATCGGCAACGGAAGGGGCAGCAGGTGTTGCCGGTGGATCGCCATTTCATCGCGGCGCTCGAACAGGGCCTGCCCGACTGTTCCGGCGTGGCCCTTGGTCTCGATCGCCTGCTGATGCTCGCGACGGGAGCGTCCAGTCTTTCGGAAGTGCTCAGCTTTCCCCTTGCGCAAGCCTGAGGCGCCCGATCTTCTGTCCCATGCGCACGCGGACGCCGGGCTGCAGCGCCGGATCCCAGGTCACCCTGTTCCTGCCGAAGAGGGTGATGACGGTGGAACCCATGTTGAAACGCCCCATCTCCTCACCCTTTCTCAGAACGATACGTTCCTCCCCGCTGTAGAGCCAGGTGGTCGGTTCGCCAGCAGGCCCCCGCACCTCGCCGGCCCATACCGTTTCCATGCTGCCGACGAAGATGGCGCCCACGAGGATCACCGCCATGGGACCGGCGGCGGTGTCGAAGATGCAGATCAGCCGCTCGTTGCGGGCGAAGAGTCCGGGAACCAGCTGGGTGGTGGCTTCGCTGACGCTGAACAGGGTGCCCGGCACGAAGATCATCTCCCGCAGCCTGCCGGTGACCGGCATGTGCACCCGGTGGTAGTCGCGGGGCGAGAGATAGATGGTGGCATAGCCCCCTTCCGCGAAGTCACTGCTCAGGTTATAGCTGCCGCCGAGCAGCTGCAGCAGGCTGAAGTCATGCCCCTTGGCCTGCAACAGCTTGCCATCGTGGATGTAACCCGCCTGGTTGATCTTGCCATCCGCCGGGCTGGCCACTGCATCGGGTTCTGCGGCGACGGGACGGGCATCGGGTTTCAGTGAGCGGGTGAAGAAGGCGTTGAAGCTGGCGTAACTCGTCGGGCGTGGGTTCTCGGCCTCGAACATGTCCACGGCATAGCGGTTCACCACCTCCTGGATGAGCACGTTCTTGAACGGCTTCCAGGTGACGCGCGTGGCCCGGTACATGAGGCCGGAGAGGGCGTGCTGGGGCAGCACGCGCAGCAGGTTGGTCAGGAATCTGTCCTTGTAGCCTGGCGTCATGGAGGCATCTTACTGGAAGAAACGTAGATCTTTGGCGATCACCGCGGGATCGGTCACCGCGGTGAACAATGCTAGCAGATAGCCATCCGGATTGATAAGCGCCACCACGCTGTTCTGTGAATCACACTCGGTTCCCCGGTCCAGCGCTGCCTTGGAAATGCCCAGCTGGCGAGCCAGCTTCCTGCGTTCGGGGTCGGGGCCATCCAGCGCGGTAAAGGCCGGGTTGAAGAAATCGATCCCCGCCTTCAACTGCTCGGCAGTCAAGGGCGGGTCGGTCATGTTGAGAAACACCACCCGGGTCTTCTTCTGCAGCTTTGGGTCGGCGGCCAGGTAGTTCCAGGCGAGCACGTAGCGAACCAGGAGTGAGCGGCACTTTTCGTCCTCCAGGTCGCCTGCCATCACGAAGTTCCAGTAACCTTCGAAGGAATTCTCGTCGAAGATTCTGCCTTCCTTGTCCACCAGTCTGAAAGGCGTGATCTTCTGGGGTTCGGGAAGCACGAAGGCCTGGAGGGAATCGTGGCCCGGACGGGCATAGCGGTTGCCCAGGTAGTAGCTGAAGACGAAGACCGACAGCGCCGCCAGGGCGAAGAGTAGTTTTACCAGGATTTTCCGCGGATTCATGACAGTTGAGTAGTATCGAAGACCGTTCGCCATGCGACAATGAAATCTTTCGGCAGAGGAGACCGGATATGAGTGAACGACGGGTGCTGAGCAAGGAGGCGCTGCGCAAGCTTCTGGACGATGAACAGTACGCGGTCTGCTGCGAGCAGGGAACCGAGGCGCCCTTCAGCGGCAAATACTGGGATACCAAGACGCCCGGAACCTACCGCTGCGTCTGCTGCGGCGCACCGCTGTTCCACTCCAGCGCCAAGTTCGATTCCGGAACAGGCTGGCCCAGCTATTTCCAGTCTATCTCCGATTCGGCAGTGGAGACGTCGCAAGACCGCAGCCACGGCATGCTCAGAGTGGAAGTGCACTGTGCAGCCTGCGGTGCACACCTGGGCCATGTTTTTCCCGACGGACCCGAACCCACCGGGCTGCGTTACTGCATCAACTCTGCAGCACTGAAGCTCGAACCGGAGGAGTGAAAAAGCGGGAATCGTCCATTCCCGAGTCTGGTACCGAGGGCGGGACTTGAACCCGCAAGGCCGTGAGGCCGGTGGATTTTGAATCCACTGCGTCTACCAATTCCGCCACCTCGGCAGCGAGGAGAGGAAGTATAGCGACTTCGTCGGCGGTAGCAAGTATTCGCCATCGTGCTGGAGTAGAATCCTCGGCCATGCACAAATCCGATTTCAGCTTCGATCTGCCGCGGGAACTGATCGCACAGTACCCGGCAGAGCGGCGCAGCGCCAGCCGCCTGCTGGTGCTGGACGAGCGCGGCGGTATTGCGGACCGGTATTTCACCGACCTGCCGAAGCTGCAGGGCCCGGATGACCTGCTGGTGTTCAACGACACGCGGGTGATGAAAGCGCGCCTCTTCGGCCACAAGAAAACCGGTGGCAAGGTGGAGATCCTCGTGGAACGCCTGCTTGCAGGCAACCGGGCACTGGCCCAGCTCAGAGCCAGCAAGACTCCACGCCAGGGGGGGCGTATCTACATCGGTGATTTCGAGATCGCGGTGGAAGGTCGAGAAGAGGAGATGTTCCTGCTCTCGCTTGCCGAGGGTGATTTCAGCGAGTTGATGGCGGTACATGGCCATATGCCGCTCCCTCCCTATATCCGGCGGGACGATGAGCTCTTCGACGAAAGTCGCTACCAGACCATCTATGCCGAAAAGGAGGGGTCGGTAGCGGCGCCAACGGCGGGGCTCCATTTCGACGAGGCGCTGCTGCGGGAACTGGAAACGCTCGGTGTGCGGCAGGCGAGGGTGACGCTGCACGTTGGGGCGGGCACCTTTCAGCCGGTAAGGGTGGAAGAACTCTCCGAGCACCGGATGCACGCTGAATGGCTCAGCGTGGATGAATCCGTGTGCGAAGCCGTGGCCGAGACCCGTCGCCGTGGCGGCCGCGTGATCGCCGTGGGAACCACCAGCGTGCGCAGCCTGGAAACGGCGGCCAGTAGCGGCGAGCTTCGTCCCTACGAGGGAGAGACGCGGCTCTTCATAACCCCGGGGTACGAATTCCGGGTGGTCGACGCCATGGTGACCAACTTCCACCTGCCCGAATCGACGCTGCTGATGCTGGTATGTGCCTTCGCCGGTTACGAGGCGGTGATGGAGGCCTATCGCCATGCCGTGCGCGAGCGATACCGTTTTTTCAGCTATGGGGACGCCATGTTTCTGCAGCGCCAGATGAAAAAAGGCGCGGCAGGGGGTGCCGCGCCAAAAGTTCCACCAAAGGAGGATGGAGGAGTGTACTGATTTTCAGTACATGGGCATTCTCTGATATTGTCCCTCCAAGCACATTGACAATCGTCAAAGCTTTTGTCGGACACGGCTGTCGAAACAGCAAAAAATTCCTTGGATGGTTGATAACTTTCTGAATGTAAACAAATAAATAGGTTTTGGCTGGATTGTCTTGAAATTTGAATTGAGTCACGAATCAGGGTTTTCCCGGAGGGCGATCCTCGAGTTTTCGCGCGGCAGAATCGATACGCCGGTCTTCATGCCCGTGGGAACCTATGGCACCGTGAAGGCCATGACGCCGGAGGAGCTGGAAGGGATGGGGGCGCAGATCATCCTCGGCAACACCTTCCACCTCTGGCTCAGGCCCGGAACCGAGGTGATCCGCGCGCACGGCGATCTGCACGATTTCACTCACTGGCAGCGGCCCATTCTTACCGATTCGGGCGGCTTCCAGGTCTACAGCCTGGGGCAGATGCGCAAGATCACCGAGGAGGGGGTCCATTTCCGTTCGCCCGTGAACGGCTCCAGGGTCTTCATGGGGCCGGAGGAGTCCATGCGGATCCAGCGCGAGCTGGGCTCGGACATCGTCATGATCTTCGATGAATGCACGCCTTACCCGGCAACGGAAGAAGAGGCCCGGCGCTCCATGGAACTCTCCCTGCGCTGGGCCAAGCGCAGCAAGGAGGCCCACGGCGACAACCCGGCGGCGCTGTTCGGCATCGTGCAGGGTGGGGTCTACACCGACCTGCGCGCGCGTTCCCTGGAAGGACTGATGGAGATCGGTTTCGACGGGTACGCGGTGGGCGGTCTCTCGGTAGGCGAACCGCCGGAGGACCGCTGGCGGGTGCTCGATTTCCTCGCCGAGCGGCTGCCTCCTGACAAGCCCCGCTACCTCATGGGTGTGGGAACGCCGGCGGACATCGTGGAGGCGGCATGGCGGGGGATCGACATGTTCGACTGCGTGCTGCCCACCCGCAATGCCCGCAACGGCCATCTCTTTACCCACGAAGGGGTGGTGCGCATCCGCAATGCCCGCTACGAAAAGGATACCGGCCCGGTGGATCCCCATTGTGACTGCTACACCTGCCGCAATTACAGCCGTGCCTACCTGCGTCACCTGCAGCGCTGCAACGAGATTCTCGGTGCGCGGCTGGCCACCATTCACAACCTCTATTACTACCAGCAACTGATGGCCGGGCTGCGCGCGGCCATCGCAGCGGATCGCCTGGCTTCTTTCCGCGAGGAGTTCTATCGCATGAAAGGTCTGCCGGTGCCTTCCAGCGCTACTGGAGGAAAAGCGACATGCCCGAAAAGATGAATGAAACCCCCAGGCCCGGCTGGGGGCTGATCGCCACTGTGAAAATCGTCCTGGCCATCGTGGTCATGGTCATTGCGGGCGGCGCGATCCTGCTGGTGCTCGATCTGCTGACGCTCGACACCTTCAAGGTGCTGGCGTTGAAGACTGCCCTGGTGGGCGGGGTGTCGCTGGTGGCCGGTATCATTCTCGGGCTGCTCGCCCGGACACGCCACTAGAATTTTAACTATTCCTCCACCTTCTGCACTCGCGAGAGCAGGCTGCCCCGGGCCAGGCGGGTGTGGATGGTCTGCCCCGGTTCCACGCTCGAGGCATCCGTGATCACCCTGCCCGACTCGGCGTCGCTTGTGATGGAGTAACCCCGGACCAGGGTCTGCAGGGGGCTGACGGCATGCAGTGCACGGGAGAGGGTTCCCAGCCGGGAGGCATCCTTCGCCAGCCGGTTCTGCATGAGCTGGTGCAGGCGCCGTTCATTGTCCTTCAGGCGCTGTCTCAGGAGTGCAAGGCTTCTTTCCGGCGACTGCAGCCTCAGGCGCCCCTGCAGTTGCTGCAACTGCTGTGTTTTCGACTGGATCAGGCGCCGCACGGCCTGTGACAGCCTGCGCTCGAGGTCATCGACGAGCTGCAGCCGCTGCTCCAGTCTCTGCCGAGGATGGAGCAGCCGCAGCTTGTGGCGGGCATGGTCGAGTTGCACGCGCTTGCGTTGCAACAGCCGTTCCATTGCCTTTCCGAGGCGTCCTTGGAGCACTGCCAGCCGGTGCAGCAGGTGTTCCCGGTCAGGCGTGGCCAGTTCTGCAGCTGCCGATGGCGTGGGTGCGCGCCGGTCGGCGACGAAGTCGGCGATGGTGAAGTCGATTTCGTGTCCCACGGCGCTGATGAGCGGCGTCTTCAGCCCGGCGATGGTGCGGGCCAGCCCTTCGTCGTTGAAGGCGGCCAGGTCTTCCAGGGAACCGCCGCCGCGCGCCAGGATCAGGAGATCGCATTCACCCCGAGCGTCGGCCAGTTCCAGGGCCTGGGCGATCTCCCGGGGCGCGGAGTCGCCCTGCACCAGCGTGGGATAGACGATCACCGGCATGCCGGGCCAGCGCCGCGCCATGATCTGCAGGATGTCGCGCAACGCTGCGCCGGTAGGCGAGGTGACGATACCCACGCAGCGGGGAAATTCCGGGATCGGTTTCTTGCGGCGGCTGTCGAAGAGCCCTTCCTTCTCGAGCCTGGCCTTCAGTTCCTCGAAGGCGCGCAGCAGGGCCCCTTCGCCCGAAGGTTCCATGTGCTCGACGATGAGCTGGAACTCCCCCCGTGCCTCGTAGAGGCTGACACGGGCGCGCACCAGCACTTTGTCGCCATCCTTCGGCTGGAAGCGCAGCAGCTGGCGCCGGTTGCGGAACAGGGCGCAGCGTACTTGGGCATAGGGATCCTTGAGGCTGAAGTAGCTGTGGCCCGAGCGCGGCGTCACCAGGTTGGAGATCTCGCCCTCCACCCAGACCAGGGGAAAGCTGGTCTCCAGCACCCTGCGGATCTCGCTGTTGAGGCGGGATACGCTGTAGATGTCGCGGGTTGTCGAGGTATCGGTCACGGGGGAGATCGATGTTGGCGGGGAGGGCTTTCAGTTTAGCGTGAAGCCTCCAAATTTCATATAATTCGCCGATTCACCTTCCAGGCCCCACTACCCGGACGAGACACATGCGATTTTTCCAGAACGAGGAAGCTCTCACCTTCGACGACGTGCTGCTGGTGCCGGCACGCTCCGAGGTGCTGCCCAAGGACGTTTCCCTGTCCACCCGCCTCACGCGCGGCATCCAGTTGAACATTCCCCTGGTCTCTGCCGCCATGGATACGGTGACCGAAGCGCGGCTGGCCATCGCCATGGCGCTCTACGGCGGCATTGGCATCATCCACAAGAACATGACCGCGGAGGAACAGGCGGCCCAGGTGCGCAAGGTGAAGCGCTACGAGAGCGGGGTCATCAAGGATCCCATCACGGTCTCTCCCGATACCAGTATTGCCGACGTGATGGAACTCACCCGCGCCAACGGTATCTCCGGCGTGCCCGTGGTGGACGGCAAGAACTTGGTGGGAATCGTCACTGCCCGCGACCTGCGTTTCGAGACCCGCCGCGACGAACCGGTCTCTTCCATCATGACGCCGAAGGAGCGGCTGGTGACGGTGAAGGAAGGGGCCCCGCGTGAAGAGGTGATCGCCAAGCTGGCCGAGCACCGGATCGAGAAGATCCTGGTGGTGAACGATGCTTTCGAACTACGCGGCATGATCACGGTGAAGGATATCCAGAAGGCCAAGGACTACCCCGAGGCGGCCCGCGATTCCCAGGAGCGACTGCGCGTGGGTGCTGCCGTGGGTGTCGGTGAAGGCACCGATGACCGGGTGGCGGCGCTGGTGGAAGCCGAGGTGGACGTGATCGTGGTGGACACCGCCCACGGCCATTCCCGGGGCGTGCTGGAGCGGGTCGCCTGGGTGAAGAAGCACTATCCCGAGGTACAGGTGATCGGGGGCAATATCGCCACCGGTGCCGCGGCACTGGACCTGGTGGAGGCGGGCGCGGACGCCGTGAAGGTGGGCATCGGCCCCGGCTCCATCTGCACCACTCGCATCGTGGCCGGCGTGGGCATGCCCCAGGTGACGGCCGTCTCCAACGTCACCAAGGCGCTGAAGAATACCGACGTGCCCGTCATCGCCGACGGTGGCCTGCGCTACTCGGGCGACATCGCCAAGGTGATCGCCGCGGGCGCCCACTCGGTGATGGTGGGCGGTCTCTTTGCCGGTACCGACGAGTCACCGGGCGAGGTGGAGATCTTCCAGGGGCGCTCCTACAAGTCCTACCGGGGCATGGGTTCCCTGGGCGCCATGGCGGCGGCCCACGGCTCGTCCGACCGCTATTTCCAGGAAGAGACCAAGGAAGCGGAAAAGCTGGTGCCTGAGGGCATCGAGGGGCGGGTGCCTTACAAGGGGCCGCTGGTGAACGTCATCACCCAGCTCATGGGCGGCGTGCGTGCGAGCATGGGCTACACTGGCTGCGCCAGCATCGACGAGATGCGCACCAAGCCCGAGTTCATCCGCGTCACCGGCGCCGGCATGCGTGAATCCCACGTCCATGACGTGCAGATCACCAAGGAAGCGCCCAATTACCGGCGGGATTGATCCCCCGCGAACATCGCGGACGCCCCTGTAGGTTGGGCAAAACGAAGTGTGCCCAACATCCACGATGGGCATGGCCAATAGAACGCCCAAACGAACCGGTGCAGACATGACCACCAACATCCACGACCACCGCATCATCATCGTCGATTTCGGCTCCCAGTACACCCAGCTCATTGCCCGCCGGGTGCGCGAAGCCGGTGTCTACTGTGAGATCTGGCCCTGGGACAACTGTGAAACCGCTATCCGCGAGCAGAAACCCAAGGGAATCATTCTCTCCGGTGGTCCGGAAACGGTCACCGACGAGAATCCGCCCCGGGCGCCCCAGCTGGTCTTCGAGCTGGGCGTGCCGGTGCTGGGTATCTGCTACGGCATGCAGACCATGGCCGCCCAGCTCGGTGGCAAGGTGGCCAGCGCCGAGAAGCACGAATACGGCTATGCCCAGGTACGGGCGCGGGGCCATTCGAAGCTGCTGCGCGACATCGAGGACCATGTCAGCCCCGAGGGTTACGGCCTGCTGGATGTGTGGATGAGCCACGGCGACCGGGTGGAGGAGCTGCCGCCGGGTTTTACCGTCATCGCCGAAACGGACAACGCCCCCCTGGCCGGCATCGCCGATGAAAGCAGGGGTTTCTACGGTCTCCAGTTCCATCCCGAGGTGACCCACACTCCACAGGGCAAGCGCATCATCGGCCGTTTCATCCACGAGATCTGCGGCTGTGAGTCGCTCTGGACGCCGGACAACATCATCGAGGACAGCATCGCTTCCATCCGTGAACAGGTGGGCGAAGGCAAGGTGTTGCTGGGCCTCTCCGGTGGCGTGGACTCCTCGGTGGTGGCGGCGCTGCTGCACAAGGCCATCGGTGACCGGCTCACCTGCATCTTCGTGGACAACGGCCTGCTGCGCTACCGGGAGGGTGACCAGGTGATGGCCACCTTCGCCAGGCACATGGGCGTGAAGGTGATCCGCGTGGATGCGGAGAAGCGTTTTCTTGACGGCCTCAAGGGCGTCACCGATCCCGAGCAGAAGCGCAAGATCATCGGCAACCTGTTCATCCACATCTTCGAGGAGGAAGCGGCCAGGATCGAGGAGGTGGACTTCCTAGCCCAGGGCACCATCTATCCCGACGTCATCGAGTCCGCCGGCGCTGCTTCGGGGAAAGCACACGTGATCAAGTCCCACCACAACGTGGGTGGGCTTCCCGACTACATGAAGCTGCAGCTGGTGGAGCCCCTGCGCGAACTGTTCAAGGACGAGGTGCGCGAGATCGGTGTCAAGCTGGGCCTGCCCTCCGAGATGGTCTACCGCCACCCCTTCCCCGGCCCCGGCCTGGGCGTGCGCATCCTCGGGGAAGTGAAGAAGAAGTATGCCGACATCCTGCGCCTGGCCGATCACATCTACATCGAGGAGCTGCACAACTTCGGCCTCTACGACGAGGTGAGCCAGGCCTTCGCCGTCTTCCTGCCGGTGAAGTCAGTGGGCGTGGTGGGGGATGCCCGTCGCTACGAGTATGTCATCACCCTGCGTGCGGTGAAAACCGTGGACTTCATGACCGCCCACATCGGCCACCTGCCCTGGGAATTCCTGGAAAAGGTCTCCAGCCGGATCATCAACGAGGTGAGCGGTGTCTCCCGCGTGGCCTACGACATCTCCAGCAAACCGCCGGCAACCATCGAGTGGGAATGACCGGCATCGCATGGTATTTCGACTGAGGCTTCAAGATCCTGTATCCAGTCCAGGCGGTAGACTGGATACAGGATCGCAAGGACGTGGATCATGACCCGCACGGTAGCGGCCAGGACGGCTACGAGGGGCCGAGATGCCGGTTATTGCCAGTGCCTACCCATGTCCTGACCATCGGCTGAGGCTCGTACCTGATCACAGCACGGTATAGAGTTGCGTCACAAAGAGCCATTCCGGAGAACCTGATATGTTAAGCGACAGCCACTATTACTTTAATGGCTCTTCCCCTGATCGAGTGGGTAGTTTAGCGTAGGGCAGCATGAGAGACATTGATCTATACACCCGGATATTGGGTATTCAGGCACCTTGGCGAGTCGCCGATGTGGAGGTTGATATGCCCCAAGGGCAAGTCATCGTCCACGT
>QNZQ01000076.1 GCA_003972985.1 Gammaproteobacteria bacterium
TTGTTGAACAGCGGCGTAAATAGCGGTAGCGTTTCACCCATGGCGTGTTTCCTTGTCCGTTGTTTGTCTTGACTCAAGATCCTGATTTTACAACGAATAGGGGAACACGCCTCCTTATTTATCACTCACTCAGTGAATAAGCCGGGTTCCGATCAGGCGCCCACCCTACTTTATCAATAATTTGCGGCTTTAGATGATGGCGTCTTGGGGCTCAGACTTCGCCCCAGAAGGCCGAGTCACGGGCCAGGAACTCGTTGTGGGGGATGTAGTGGGAGCCGTCGCAGGAGAAGTTGAGTCCCACGATGCCGTTGAACAGGTTGATGGAGCCGGCGCGCAGGTAGATGGTGTCGTCGGCGAAACGGAGCTGGCGGAAGGTATCCAGGATGGGGCGGATATCCTCGCGTGGGATCAGGGCGTCCTTCGGGTAGGGGTGGTGGGCATAGGCGAGGCAGATGTCGGGATCGGTGAGGTCGTCGATCTCGATGAGCTGGTAGCGGTAGGGGTCGTCCATGAACCAGACGGTGGCGCGGTTGCTGGAGAAGTGGACCTCGAGCTGGTAGACGCCGTGCTCGGTGACCAGCTCCTCCAGTACCGGCAGCACCAGGTCGATGTTGTCGTCCAGGCGGCTCTGGACGCGGCACTGCTGGAACACCTGGGCGCGGATCGCCGGGTCGCCCTTGATCTGGCGCCAGCGGCCCGGCTCCGAGTACATGTCCTTGGTGATGGGCAGGTCGCGCAGGTCGAAATCCCCGCCCAGGTAGCCTACGTGTTCACCGTCCACGTACACCTTCTGCATGGCGGTCACCGATGGCCGGTTGGCGCGCTGGCTGATGTAGGCTTCGGAGAGAATCATCTCCCTGTCGGGGTTCAGCTCGAGGAAATAGGGACGCCGGGAGCGGTCGCGGCCGAAGTCCTCCTCGATGAGACCGGTCTGGGAGGCGTTGGCGCTGATCTGGATGCCGTCCAGCTTGGTGGCGTAGAGGTAGGTGCAGTAGGGAATCTGGCGTATGCCCTTCATCAGCGCCGTATCCAGCAGTTCCTTATCGTTCCACACCCGCGCGCAGCGCCGTGCCGCCCGACGCATGGGGTCCAGGAGCATGTTGTGGAGCATGGTTCGCTGGCGCAGAATGCGCTCCTGCAGGGGTGTGTTGGGCATGACTATTTTTTTCCGGGGCCGGGTCCGAAGCTGGGGAAGTGGGTCACGTTACCCTGGTCACCCACGTCGAAGATCATGTTCTGGCCGCGCTTTTCCACCTCGTCGATGCGGATCACCGCGTGCAGGGGAATCATCACGCGGCTGGTGTCGCCGAACTCGTCCTTCAGGCGCTCTTCCGCTGGATCGATGACCACCGAGGTGTGTTCGTTGAACAGCAGGCCCCGGATCTCGATGAAACCGTAGAGTTCGCCCTGCGAAACCTCTTCCGCGTGCAGCTGGTAGACCTTGCCCTGGTTGTGGAAGGTGAGGCGGAATATACGCATGGCAGGTTACAGGCTGGTGACAGTTGCTGCCGATTATACCCTCGGTCGGCGTTCTTCTCCGGAAACAGGTGAGCACCGACGGGTAAATCTGTGATAATGAACATCATCCATGCTCGAGGAATGTCTACATGAAGCGCGCCATCCAGTTCATACTGCCACTGCTCGCCCTGCTGTTGCTGCAGGCCTGTGCCACCCCCACCAAGCTGATCACCCGCTGGCACGAAAGCGACTATGCCGGGCCGCCGCTGCAGAAGCTGCTGGTGATCGGTGCATTCCAGGACGACCTGATGCGGCGCATGTTCGAGGACCAGTTCGTGAAGGAGCTCGAAGCCAGGGGTGACCAGGGCGTGGCCAGCTATGTCTATATTCAGAACCTGAAGGACGTGGACGATGAGCAGAAGCTGGAAGCGGTGGTGAAGAAGGCCGGGGCGGACGGTGTGCTCATCACCAGTCTCAAGTCGCTGGACAAGGAGCAGACCCGGGTGCCGCCGCGTACCGAATGGGTGCCTGCCGGGTATGCAGGCTATGGCTATTACGGTTACTACCAGGCCATGGTGCCTGTCACCACGCCGGGCTACGTGCGCACCGACACCATCGCGCGGCTCGAGACGCGCGTCTTCTCCGTGCAGGACCGGAAGCTGGTATGGGCGGGAAGCCTGGAGAGTTTCAATCCGAAGGCGCCGGAGAAGGTGGTGCGCCAGATTGCCGGCCTGGTGCTGGGTGACATGAAGAAAGCCGGGCTGCTGAAGTGACCGGCGTGTGGAAGCAGCTCGAATCCATGGCAGTGGGTGAGGGGCTTCCCCTGGAGCAGGTGTTGGCGGCCCTGCCGTGGAACGCCGATGGCCTGCTCCCGGCCATTGCCCAGCAGCACGACACCCGAGAGGTGCTGATGCTGGCCTGGATGAACCGCGAGGCGCTGGACGAGACCCTGGCCACCGGGCGGGTCTGCTACTTCTCGCGCTCGCGGCAGCAGCTGTGGCGCAAGGGGGAGTCTTCCGGCCAGGTGCAGGAACTCAAGGCGCTCCGCTTCGACTGTGACGGCGACACCCTGCTGCTTGAGGTGGACCAGACCGGCCCGGCTTGCCATACGGGCCGCAGGAGCTGTTTTTTCAGCAAGGTCGAAGGTGACCGGGTGGTGGTGACCGGCGAGGTACTCATCGATCCGGCAGCACTCTACGGAAAATAGCCGTGCTCGAGATCACCCCCATTCCCGCCTTCGAAGACAATTACATCTGGCTGCTGCACCGGCCGGGCAACCCCGCCTGCGCCGTGGTCGACCCCGGCGACGAGGATCCGGTGATGGAGCGGCTGGAAACGGAAGGGCTCGAACTCGATGCCATACTGGTGACACACAAGCACGGCGATCACGTGGGCGGCGTTGGCGCGCTCAAGGCGCGCTGGCCAGGGGCCCGGGTGTATGGTCCGGTCCACGAGCCGGTGTCCGGGCTCGACCAGCGCCTAAGCGAAGGTGACCAGGTGGTGCTGGAGCCGCTGGACGCGGCCTTTCGCATCATGGAGGTGCCGGGCCACACCGAGGGCCACCTGGCCTACTCGGGCGAAGGTGTGCTCTTCTGCGGCGATACCCTCTTCGCCGGGGGCTGCGGCCGCGTCTTCAGTGGCACCTACGAGCAGCTCAGCGACTCGCTTCGGCGCATCGCCAGTCTTCCTTCCGAGACGCTCGTCTACTGTGCCCACGAGTACACCCTGGCCAACCTCGGATTCGCCAAGTGGGTGGAACCGGACAATCAGGCGCTGCTGGCTCGGGAGAAGATGGAGCGGGAAAGGCGCGAACACGGCGCACCCACCCTACCGTCCACCCTCGCGCTGGAACTGGCCACCAATCCCTTCCTGCGAACCGGGGAACCCACCGTGATCGCCGCCGCCGAAGCCTGGGCGGGGAAGCCGCTGCACGGACACCGCGAGGTGTTCAGGACGCTGCGGCAGTGGAAGGACCGGGATTACGACTAGGCCCGGCGGGCCTTCTGTTGTGCCGTGGTAAATAGTTCGGCCCGGGGACGGGCCTCCTACGGGTGGCGTAGGAGCGGCGCCCCCGCCGCGAAGGGTTCGGTCACCTGTCAGCGCTTTCGCTGATGGCCCCCTTGCCGATGCCCTCGAAGGCACGCACGCGGAAATGGCTGCCGGGATGGGTCGCCTCCAGCCGCTCGCGGATGTGCCGGGCGATGTTTTCCACCGTGGATTCGGTATCGATGAGATAGCAGCGGTCGGCGGGCAGTTCCAGCTCGAATCGCCCCTGTTCCGCCTCGTAGGCGAAACGGAAGCAGGTGCGGTCGTTGTACTGCGTGATGGCCACCATGTCCGCTTCGGTGCCGATGTAGATGTCCTGGAAACGCTCCGCCCAGAGCTGTTCCAGTGCCGGGGCCCGCACTCCGTCGCGGTGGATTTCGATGCGTGAACGGTGGCCGTGGGCGATGCGCTGGCAGTTGCCGCAGTGCTGCTTCAGGCCGTGGCTGTAGCGGTACCAGGCGCCCTCGATCTTCTCCGGGTAGAGGCGCAGCTCGACGTTCTCGACGTTGGGTGGAAGGCGCGGTGCCAGCATCGCCGCGATGGCCTGCACGGTATGTTCCGGTGTCACCTCTCTTCCCGGGATGAACTGCACCGATTCGGCTGGCCCCAGGTGGCGTACCCGTTCCCCGGTTTCGGTATGGAAGCGCAACTCACGCTCGCGAAGCTCCAGTCCTTCGTGGTCCGCGGGCACCAGCAGCCGGTGATCGAAGTGCTCGTCCACCAGCTGCTTGAGCCGGCGCTTCACTTCGCCGAAATCGAGCACCATGCCCTGTTCGTCCAGCCCCCCTTCCAGGACGATGTCCAGCCACCAGCTTTCGCCCACCAGGCCACGGCGGGCGTGGAGAAAGGAGAAATCCATGACGGTGAGGCGCTCCACGAAGAGCTTCATGGCATCGCCTCGCCGCTTCTGCGGGATTCATTCATTGCGGTTTCGACCTTCGAGCAGTGACTGGGCCAGGCGCAGCGCCTCTAAACGCTGCTCGACCAGGTGATCGTCCGGAACCTGGTCGGTTACCTCCAGTTTCTTCAGCATCTGGCACACCTGGGGCCGGCACCCCACCAGGATCACCTCGCGCCCCACCTCCCTGGCATCGTGCACGATGTCGTACAACGCCCGGGTGGCGGTGAAGTCGATCTGCGGCACGTCCGTGAGTTCCAGGACGAGAACGTCGTATTCGTCGAAACGGGCCAGGTTGCGCACGATGCCCTTGGCTGCACCGAAGCTCATGGGGCCGCCCAGGTGGAACAGCAGGATACGGCCCCTGGCGGCCTCGATGATCCGTGCCTCCTCCGGCGTCAGCGGTGTGTCCTCGTCCACTTCGCGGATGGCGTGAATGCTCTCCAGTTGCAGGTCGACCATGCGTTTCATGAACACCATGCCGGCCATGGCCATGCCCACGGCAACGGCCATGATCAGGTCAACGAAGACCGTCATCAGCAGCACCACCAGCATCATGATCACACCGGCCCGCGGTGCCACCGGGACCCGCTTCAGGTAGTCCCAGTCGATGATGTCGGTGCCGACCTTGATGAGTATGCCGGCCAGCACCGCGTTGGGGATGTGGCTCGCCACGCTCCCTGCACCCAGGATGATGAGCAGCAGTACCACGGCGTGCAGGGCTCCCGAGATGGGGGTCTTGCCGCCGGCCTTGATGTTCACCACCGTGCGCATGGTGGCGCCGGCTCCCGGCAGCCCGCCGAAGAACCCGGCGATGGTGTTGCCGATGCCCTGGCCGATGAGTTCCCGGTCGGAGTCATGGTAGGTGCGCGTGAGATTGTCCGCCACCAGCGAGGTGAGCAGAGAATCGATGGAACCCAGTGCCGCCAGGGTGAGGGCGGACTGGATCATCTCCGGAAGCAGTTCCAGGTCGTAGGTGGGCAGGGTGGGTCGAGGCAGGCCGGTGGGGATCTCGCCGAGGGTCAGGACATCGCTGCCGGTAAGGAACAGCAGGTAGATCAGGGTACCCACGATGAGGGCGACCAGCGGCGAAGGCATGATCCGGTTGAGCCGGGCCGGCATCAGGTAGACGATGACCAGGGTGATGGCGCCCAGCATCAGTGCCTGGGGTACCAGCTGCCGGAAGGCCTCCGGCAGCGCCATTACCGAGGAGAGCGCACCCGGTTGCGCAGCGTATCCGAGCAGCGGCGGCAGCTGGAGCAGGATGATGATGACCCCGATGCCGCTCATGAAACCGGAAACCACGGGGTGGGGAACCAGTTCGATGAACTTGCCAACCCTGAGCAGACCGAACAGCACCTGGAACAGCCCGCCCATGATCACCACGGTGAAGGCCAGCGCCACGCCGTGGGCCGGGTCGTCGGGAAACAGGCCGGTGTACTGGGTGAAGATGGCGGCCATCACTACGGTCATGGGTCCGGTAGGGCCGGACACCTGGGCGGGGGTGCCACCGAAAATGGCCGCAAAGAATCCCACCAGGATGGCGCCATAGACACCGGCGACAGGCCCGGCACCGGAAGCGACTCCCATGGCGAGTGCAAGGGGCAGGGCCACCACGGCAGCGGTGAGGCCGCCGTAGAAGTCACCCCGAAGGTTGTCGAATTTCAGACCGTTGACGAGAGGCATCGAGCCGTTGCTGGAGATATTTGAAGGACGACTATTCTACAGCCCCACGGGACAACTGCCGAATCCGGTCGCCCCGGCCGCAAGGTGCCGTCATCCGACTTGGGCAGGGGGGGCACCTGCTCGGAAAACCGCCATGAATACATCCCTGTAGGCTCTACGTCGGCATGACCTCCAGGGATGGAGGAAATGCTGGAAATGTCGGGAACATTTCCAGTGCCCTGCCTCCGAAGTTTTCCGATCAGGCACCCACCCTGCTTTTCAATAACTTGCAGTTTTGGATGACGTCGTTCTGGTTGCGGCAGGCAAAAAAAGCGCCCGAAGGCGCTTGAATCCCGAAGGAGGGGAGGGATAAAGGGGTTTTCAGCTGCCGAATCCGGGGTTGCCTTTCACGCCCACCAGCTTGGGGGTATTGAGCTTCTTGATCTTTATGGTGCCCTGGCGTTCCAGGTACTCCGAGACCACGTCCCAGATGGGGGCGCCCGGCGACTTGGAGCCTACGGTGGCCCAGCCGGCGACCACGTATTTCTTCTTGGCGTCGATGGGCGTGCCGTCGTTCAGCCGCATGTCGGTGATGCGCTTGCCCATGGTCTCGGTGGGGTTGCAGACGTAGTCGAGACCGCCCACGCGCACCATGTCGCCGCCTTGCTGGTAGTAGGGGTCGGGATTGAAGAGGTTGTCGCAGACGTCTTCCAGGATCAGCTTGATCTCTTCGCCGGTCATCTCGCGGCGGTAGGTCTCGGGGTAGGTGATGCAGGTCTGGTCCATGACATGGTCCATGGTGATCTCCTGTCCCGGCAGTACCGTAGTGCCCCAGCGGAAGCCGGGGGAGAGGGAGATCTGCGCATCCTTCACCGTGGTGAGGGCGTCGCAGATCACCTGGTCGAAGGTACCGTTGAAGTTGCCGCGGCGGTAGAGGGTCTCCTCGGCCACGGCCAGCTTGCGTTCCAGCTTCTCCTTGTAGGGCGCGCGGACCTTGTCGACATAGGTCTGCATCTCCTTGTCGGCGGGCAGCAGGTTGGCGAACACCGGCACCAGGCGGTAGCGGTAGTCCTTGAGCCGGCCCTTGCTCACCTCCAGGTCCATGACTCCGAGGAACTTGCCGTTGGATCCGGCGTTGGTGACCAGGGTCTTGCCGCCCTTGTTGCTGACGACCGAGGGCTTGGGTACGCCGTCGTGGGTATGGCCGCCGAAGATGACGTCGATACCGCTCACGCGCGAGGCCATCTTCAGGTCCACGTCCATGCCGTTGTGGGAGAGCACCACCACCAGGTCCGGCTTCTCGGTCTCGCGTACCCGGTTGACGATGGACTGCATGCGCTGGTCCTGGATGCCGAAGGTCCAGTCGGGAATGAAGCGCTGGGGGTTGGCGATGGGCGTGTAGGGGAAGGCCTGGCCGATGACCACCACCTTCATGCCGTTGAGTATCTTCACGGTGTAGGGCTTGAAGGCCAGTCCGCTGTCCTCGTCGAAGCCGGGGAAGTCGGCAAAGGCGTAGTCGAAGAGGGCATCCTCGTTAACGCTGATGTTCTGCGCCACGAACTCGCCCTTGAACTCGCCGATGTTCTGGATGATCTCCTTCTCCAGATAGGTGAACTCCCAGTGCCCGGTCATCACATCCACGCCCAGCAGGTTGCAGGCGCCGACCATGTCCTTGCCGCGGGTCCAGTAGGCAGTGCCGGAGCCCTGCCAGGTGTCGCCGCCATCCAGCAGCAGGCTGTTGCCGTCGCCGCGCTCGGCACGCAGCCGCTTCACCAGGGTCGCCAGGTGGGCAAAGCCACCCACCTTGCCATACTTGCGGGCGGCGTTCTCGAAATCGAGATAGGTGAAGGCGTGGGCCTCGATGCCACCGGCGGGAATGTCGAAATAGTCGAGAAAGGCCTTGCCCACCAGGTGGGGCGGGCGGCCCTTGGCCGCACCGATGCCCAGGTTGACGCTGGGCTCCCGGAAATAGATGGGATTGAGCTGCGCATGGCAGTCAGTCATGTGCAGCAGGGTAACGTTGCCGAACTTGGGTATCTCGTACAGATCCGAAGGCTTGCGTGCGGCGGCGAAAGCGGACGCAGGCAGCAGCCCTGCGGCCCCGGCCAGGCCCAGCAGCCGGAGGAATTCTCGTCTAGAAATGGTCATGGTTCAGGAGTCCGGTGGATGGAGTGCAAACGGGGATTCGAAACAGGGCCCCGCCCCGGAGTCGAACCGGAACGGGGCAGCAGGTACACATCAGCGGATCTTGGCGGTTACCGAGTCGCTCTGGCCCTTGTTGTCCTTCCAGCTCAGTTCGATGGTGTCGTCTTTCTTGCCACCCTTGAACTTGAATGCCAGGTAGGGGTTCTTGGAGATGGAACCGCCCCATTCGCAGTTGATCACCTCCTTGCCGTTGTGCTTCACGATCACTTCCTGGATGAAGTGCGCGGGAATCAGCTCACCGGTCTTTTTATTCTTGCGCAGGCCGGTCTCCATGGGGTGGGTGATGAGGGACTTGACGGTGGTGATGCCGTCCTTGACCTTCGCGCGGATCTTGATTGTCTTAGCCATTTTGGAATTTCCTCGTTCTGTTGATCAGCCGCCGCAGCCGCCGATGGTGACCTTTACGCCCTTGCGTGCCGAATAGAGCTTGCCGCCCGCCTTGACCACGGCGATGACATCGCCGGTCTTGCCCATCTTTACGCGGGTGGAGACGTCGGGCAGGGTGCCCTTGGGCAGGTGGAAGATGGCAGACAGCGGAGTGGCGTTCTTCTCCACCAGCAGGGTGATGGAATCGACACCGTCCATGTCGGCGACCACGGATACAGGAACCACGGCGCCGTTCTCGGCGATGTCCGGGGCCTTGATGGTGATCTTGTCGGAAGGCTCGGTCACGGGGGCTCCCGCGGCGGCCTTGATGGCCTCGTCCACGCTCTTGGCGTGGAAGGCACTCTCGTTCCATGCGGCGAGAACGGTGGCGGGGGTGAGCAGGCCGGCGCCGACGGCGAGGCCCACGGTGCTGGCAGCCACTGATCCCTTGAGGAATACACGGCGTTTCTGGTTCAGCTTCATGTGCTTTTTCTCCTAATCTTGATATGTCGGAAATGGATGGCCGTTACATGCCATACAGGTGGGGGCCGGCGTTCTTTTCGGCCATGGCCTGCTGGTAGCCCATCTTCGCCTGGAATTCTGCGATATCCAACAGCTTGAGCGCCTTTTCGTAGTCACCGGCTTCGGCGGCCTTGATGGCGCTGGGCAGGTATTTCTTCTTGGATTTCTTCCAGCGGATGTCGCGCCACTCGCCTTCCACGGACGCCGCCTTTTCCACGGCGGCCTGGGTGGCGGCCAGTTTCGCTTCGTACTGCTCCTTGAGGCTCATGGGCTTGGAAGGCGTGGTGGCGTTGCAGCCTGCAATGAGCAGAGCCAACCCCAGTGTCATGATCAATTTTTTCATCGTTGCTCTCTCCTCTGCATCACTCGCGGTAGCCCGGAGCGTTGATTGTCAGGCCGTTGGACATGTACTGGTGAAAGAACTCCAGATCACGATAGACCTTGCTCTGCGCCTTGAAGGGACGCGCGCGCACCTGCTTGTTGCAGCCACCGTAGCGACGGTGCAGGGTGCCCATGCCGTCGCCGTCCTTGCTCTTCTTGGCCCACTTGGCACGGTACACTGGGAAGTGGGTGGTTTGACCCAGGGCGGTACTGAGTAGGTTGCCGCGGATGAAATGGCCCGGATATTTCACGTGGCAGTCGGCGCAGGCCATGTTCAGCTGGCCGCGCTTGGCGTAGAAGAAGTGCCTGCCGTGCTCGTAGGCTTCCAGCGCCTTGGGATCGTTGGGGATCTTGACGTTGATCTTCTGACCGCGGGCCTCGTAACCGAAGAAGGCGCTCAGCCAGGCGATGGGGCCTTTCTTCCAGCCGAAGGGTTTCTCACCGTTCTCCTTCAGGCACTTGTTGATGTCGCCTTCGAGGGTGACCACCTGCTGGGTCTTGCTGTCCCAGTGGGGGTACTTGACGCGAACCTTGGAAGGATCACTGCCGAAGCAGGAAGCGAAGCTCTTGCCGTTCTTGAAGGGCTTCTCCCAGATCTCGCGGCCTTTGTCCACGAACTCGTCGTAGGGAGGAAACTCTTCCATGGATTCCCACTGGATGCGCTTGCTCTCGTCCAGGGCGTAGGAGCCGTTGCCGAAGTCGTCCAGTTTCATGCCGGGAAACTTCTGTTCGAAGTAGGTGCGGAATTTCTGCAGGTCCTCCTGGGGACTCGAGAAGGCCTGTGTTGCCGTTGCCACCAGACCGGCGGAAAGCAACAGGGTTACGATCTTTTTCATGTTTCTGTCCTCTTGCATCCGGTGGTTCAGAGACTGTAGATGAATTCGGTGACCAGATCGATTTCCTTGTCGGAGAGGATCCGGTGCTTGCCGAAGGGAGGCATGATGGAGCGGGGATTGGCCTTGGTGGGATCGAAGATCTGGGTCCGCAGCTTGGCCTTGTCCGGGAAACGGGACTTCATGGCCACCAGGGGCGGGGCGATGTTGCCCATCAGGGAGCCGCCCTCGATGTGGTGGCAGGCCAGGCAGTTGCCCTTCTTGCGGTCGAAGGCGAGCTTCTTGCCGGCAGCCACGGCATCTTCCGCAGCCGCGGCCTGGGCGGTGATCACCAGTCCTGCCGCCAGGACCAGGGAACCGGCCAGACCGGAAAACCTGTGGTTGAGTCTTGTCATTACATCCTCCAGGGACTGAATTGCACATGGCCGCCTGTACAGGGTTCGCCTCTCGAGGGGCGCATGTGCCGGGTTGAAAAATTGAAGGCATCGACCGGGGCGTTGGTCTTGTTGTTGGGAAACTGCCCAGGTCGGATCCGAGTATGCCGGGAAAGGAAACCGGGGAAAATTGGCAGATATGGGAAAAGGCATTGGGGTTTTCCCTAGCATGTAGGAGCGGCGCCCCCGCCGCGAATGCCCAGGAGGCCTACGCGATGGGTTCCTCGAGGGAGAGCACCATGCGCATCAGGTCGGAAAGGGTGCGCGCCTGCATCTTCTCCATCACCCGCGCCCGGTGCGCCTCCACCGTGGACTGGCTGACATCGAGTTCCGCGGCGATCATCTTGTTGCGCAGTCCGCTCACCACCAGTTTCATCACTTCCCTTTCGCGCGGCGTGAGCGAATCGAGCCGTTGCCTGATGCCGGCGAGTTCGCGCACCTGGCCACGCCGGCGGGCGTCCTGCTCCAGCGCGCGGTGCACGCTGTCGAGCAGCGCCTGGTCGTTGAAGGGTTTCTCGATGAAGTCCACGGCACCGGCCTGCACGGCACGTACTGCCATGGGCACGTCGCCGTGGCCGGTGATGATGATCACCGGCGGATGAATGGTTGCGTCAGCGAGGCGCGACTGCAGTTCGAGGCCGCTCATGCCGGGCATGCGCACGTCCAGTACCAGGCAGCCAGGGCGCTCGGGATCGAACCGCTGCAGGAATTCATCGGCGGAACCGAAAGTCTCGGCGGGGAGTCCCACCGATTCGAGCAGCAGCGCCAGTGCCTGGCGTACCTCGAGGTCGTCGTCCACGATGAAAACGGTTGCGTCAGCTGGCATCGGACTGGGAAACGGGAATGATGAAACGGAAGATGGCACCTTCGGTACCTCCATCATAGTAGAGCTTGCCCTTGTGCGCATCGATGATGCCCAGGCTGATGGAAAGGCCGAGCCCCATCCCCTGGGGCTTGCTGGTGACGAAGGGGTCGAAGAGCTTGTCCCGGACCGACTCGTCCAGGCCCGGCCCGGTGTCCTCCACCGACACCAGCACGCTGTGGCCGTCCTGGTTGCGGGTGCGCAGGGTGAGGCTGCGGGTCGTCACCCGGCTGTCGTTCATCGCCTCGATGGCGTTGCGCACCAGGTTGAGGATCACCTGGTCGATCTGGATGCGCTGTGCACGGACCCTGGCGAGGTTTGGTTCGAGATCGCGAACCACGCCGATGCCCGCCCGGTCGATTTCCGGCTGCACCAGCATCAACACCTCCTCGATGAGCTGGTTGATGTCCACCCAGGTAAGCTGCGGCTCCTCCTTGCGCACGAACTGGCGCAGCTGCTGGATGATGCTGCCAGCGCGACGCGACTGGGTGCCGATGGTCTCCAGCACGTCGATGATGCGGTCGCGGGCATCCGGGTCGGCTTCCAGCAGGCGGATGCAGGCGTCGGCATTGGTGGCGATGGCGGTGAGCGGCTGGTTGAGCTCGTGAGCCATGCCCGAGGCCATCTCGCCCATGGTGCTCAGCCGGGCCACGTGGGCCAGCTCGGCCTGGTACTGGCGCGCCGCCTCCTCGGCCTTCTTGCGCGTGCTGATGTCGCGGAACACCACCACGCTGCCAACGATGTGCCCCTTCTCGTCGCGCAGCGGCGTGCTGCTGTACTCCACGGGGAAGCTGCTGCCGTCCTTGCGCCAGAACAGGTCTTCCTGGACGAACCGCGGCTGGCCGTCGCGAAAGGTGTGGTAGACGGGGCACTCCTCGGGAAGGTGCGGCGTGCCGTCGGCATGGGTATGGTGGAGTTTCTCGTGCTGGTTCTGGCCGATGAGATCTTGCGCTTTCCAGCCGGTGATGGCCTCGGCGGCCCTGTTGAAGAAGGTGGCGTTTCCCTGCAGGTCCACACCATAGATGCCATCACCCACCGAGTCGAGAATCAGGTTGTGCTGCCGCTCCAGCAGCCCCTTGGAACGCTCCAGTGCCCGGTTGAGTCGCGCCACCCAGGTGGTCATCACCGCCATCACCGCCAGGAAGGCCAGCGCGGTGAGCAGCCAGTACCAGTACTTGCGGATGGCATCCGCCAGGGTGAACTGCTCCGGCTGATCGTAGGGGGGGAGGTGCAGTTCCTTGAGCAGGTCGTGCACCGGCTGGTATTCCAGGGGAATGGTCCAGCCGGCATAGTCGCCCCACTGGGCCGCCGGTTCCAGCGAGGACATGCGCAACAGGGCGATGGCCACGCGCCGGGCCAGCCGGTTGGTGGTGTGCTGCAGCTTGCTGAAGGGCCATTCGGGATAGAGGCGGGTGCTGTGGTGGAAGGGGTGCTCGTCGCTCCAGCGCTCCCCGAGAACGCGTACCCGGTCGAGGGGGGAGGCGCCGTCGATGGTCATGGCCTCGAGGATGCCGGTGCGCACCGTGCCTGCGTCGGCGCGCCCCTCCAGCACGGCGCGTACCACGGCATCGTGGGTGCCGCCAAAGCTGAGCCTGGTGTCCTCGTTGGGGTCGATGCCGACGCCGCTGAGTGCCTGCCAGGCCATCTCGAACCCGCCCAGCGAGGTGCGGTCCACCGCCATGAAACGCTGCCCCCTGATCTGCTCCAGCTCACGGATGGCGTCGTTGTCCGCCCGCGTGAAGATGACGCCGCCGAAGATGTTCAGCGGCTGGCCGTTGAGCAGGTTGTTGAGGGTGGCGATACGGGTGATGCGGTAGCGTACCTCCATGTTCACGTAGATGCCGGGATTGACCAGCAGGAAATCCACCGTCTGGTCCCGTACTGCCGGCTCGATCTCGCGGAAGTTCAGGGGCACGATGACGAAGCGGTACTCGGGGATCTCGCGGCTCAGGTAGTCCGCCGTGGGGGACCAGTTCTTTAGCGTGGCCTCGTCGCCCCGGTGGCTGAGTACGCCGATGCGCACCTCGGGTGGCGTCGTCGCCGGCGAAAGGGGCGTCAGCAGAGCCAGCAGGCAGATGAGAAGAAGGCGTAAGCTCAAGTCCAGATCTTGGAGAAGTCGAAGTCGATGGTGCAGGGGCCCAGGTCGAACAGAAAGGACTCGTGCGTGGCATCCAGTGTCTTGATGAGACGCCCTTCGTGCAGGCTGTAGACCTTGGCCAGGCGTTCCTCGGGATCGACGATCACGTAGTGCAGCACGCCTTCTCTTTCGTACAGGGTGAATTTCGTGCCGGTGTCCTTCGAAGCCGTCGATTTGGACAGCACTTCGAAGATGAGAGCCGGTGTTCGGGTCAGGTAGTCCCCGCGAATCTCACCGCAGACCACCAGGTTGTCCGGCTGCACCACGGTATCGTCGGCGATCTTCCAATCTACCGGTAACAGTGCACGGCACTCGTCACATTCATCCAGGGATTCCTGCAGCACCCGATCCACGCGGCTGCTCACCTCCTGGTGCAGGATACTAGTGTAGTGTATTAAATAGTATGAAGATTTGTAAGCGTTGTTCGCGCACGCCCAACTTTTAACAAAATCTCTTCCGTAGTTTTTGTCCAAACAAAAGGTTTTCCACTCTCATTGTGTGTGTCGATAAATTTCATAATGGCTTCCTCC
>QNZQ01000224.1 GCA_003972985.1 Gammaproteobacteria bacterium
ACCGACTTCAACAAACTGACGGACAGGCAGGTCCTGGAGATCATGGACAAGTTGAACAATCGCCCTCGAAAATGCCTGGGGTACAAGACACCCAATCAGGTATTCTTCGGGATCAAACCACCCGTTGCACTAGCGAGTTGAATCCGCGTTTCACGAGATCGAAGACTCGCTTGCGAAGGCCACCTTGTTCTCGGTGCTGATGAGTTCTTCGCTGAGCTGCATCATGTTCTGGTTGGCCTTGAGGTCGGGATAGGCCTCCATCACCATGTTGAAGCGGGACATGGCGCCGGCGAGCTGCTGTTCGGCGCCGGCGAGGGCGCCCATCGCTTCGGGATTGCCCGGTTCGGCGGCGGCCTTGGCCAGCGCATTGGCGGCGGCGTTCCTGGCATTGATCACCGCTTCCAGGGTCTCCCGCTCGTGCTTCATGTAGCCCTTGGCGGTCTCCACCAGGTTGGGGATCAGGTCGTAGCGGCGCTTGAGCTGCACTTCGATCTGGGCAAAGGCGTTCTTGTAGCGGTTCTTGAGCGTGACCAGCTTGTTGTAGATGCCGATGACGTAGAGCACCACGGCGGCGATGATCACCAGAATGACGATGGTGGCGGTTCCCATTGAATCCTCCTTGTTGGACATGGCTGACGCCGCCAATCCTATCATGTTATGTTTTCGCCGATCCCTCCATCCACTTACCTGTGAACCATGACCGAAAACCAAAGTCCCATCGTCATCGACTATTACACCGACGCCCTCTGCGTCTGGGCCTATTTCGGTCAGATCAAGGTGGACGAGCTGAAGCGGGAGTTCGGTGAGCGTATCGAACTCCACTACAAGTTCATTCCCCTGTTCGGCTGCTGCGAGACCCGCATCGGAGAAGGCTGGGAAGAGGGGGGCTACGAAGGCTATTCGCGTCACGTACTTGAACTGGCCACGAACTTTCCCCATGTGGAGATTCATCCGCGCATCTGGCTCGACGCCAGGCCCGCCTCTTCGCTGCCGGTTCACCTGGTGCTGAAGGCGGTGCAGCTGCTGGAGAGGCGTGATGAACTGCCGACCGGGGAGCATGGGGAGAAGACGCTGTTCGAAACCTTGGTGTGGAACCTGCGCCTGGGTTTCTTCCGCGACCTGGAGAACATCGCGGACAAGGCGGTGCTGCACCGCCACCTCGAGCAGCTGAACATTCCGGTGGAGGCGGTGGAGCGCGAGATCGCCAACGGCAACGCGTTCGCCGAAATGGCACTGGACATCGAAGAACACAAGGAGCGCATGATCGAAGGCAGCCCCACCTTTCTCATGAACGAGGGACGCCAGCGCCTCTATGGCAACGTGGGCTACCGCGCCATTGCGGCCAACGTGCAGGAATTGCTGGAGCGCAAGCTGGACATCCCCGACTGGTGTTGAGGCGACGCCCGGGCCGCAGACCGCGGCGCACTGTGTTCCCTATCATCAAGCAATCGAATTGACCCCTGTTCCCCAGAAGTATTTCTCCCTCCTCGACCAGTGCATGCTGGCCGACCGCCATCCCCTGCGACGGCGCCTGCGCGCCATTGCCCGCCGCGCGCGCAAGGGGCATGCGCCGGAGGAGGCGCTGGCGGTGGTGGAGCGGGAGATCGAACGCTCGGCGGCCCTGGCCAGGCGCCGCCGTGAGACCCTGCCGCAACCCGAGTTTCCCGCGGAACTGCCCATCACCGCCAGGCTGGAGGAGATCCGCTCGCTCATCGGGCAGAACCAGGTGGTCATCCTGTGTGGCGAGACCGGCTCCGGGAAGTCCACCCAGCTGCCCAAGATCTGCCTGTCGCTGGGCCGTGGCGTCTTCGGCCGCATCGCCCACACCCAGCCGCGGCGCATCGCCGCCCGCAGCCTGGCCAGCCGCATCTCCAGCGAGCTGGGCACCGAGCTGGGCAGCGCCGTGGGCTACAAGGTGCGCTTTCACGACCGGGTGGGCGAGGGCACCCACGTCAAGCTGCTCACCGACGGCATGCTGCTGGCGGAGATCCAGCAGGACCGGTGGCTCAACGAATACGACACCATCATTCTCGACGAGGCCCACGAGCGCAGCCTCAACATCGATTTCCTGCTGGGCTACCTGAAGCAGCTCCTGCCGAAACGCCCCGATCTCAAGCTCATCGTCACCTCGGCCACCATCGACCCGGAGAAGTTCTCCCGTCACTTCGGGGACGCGCCTGTGAGCGAGGTCTCCGGCCGCACCTACCCGGTGGAGGTTCGCTACCGCCCGCCACAGGAGGAGAGCGACGAGCGCGGCGATCCCATGCAGCAGGCGATCCTGGAGGCGGTGGACGAGCTCTCCGCCATCGACCGGGGAGACATCCTGGTGTTCCTCTCCGGCGAACGGGAGATCCGCGAAACCGCCGAGAGCCTGCGCAAGCACCGGCTCCAGGTCACCGAGGTGCTGCCGCTCTACGCCCGCCTGAGCCCGGCGGAGCAGGGCAGGATCTTCCGTCCTTCCGGCCAGCGGCGCATCGTCCTCTCCACCAACGTGGCGGAGACCTCGCTCACCGTACCCGGCATCCGTTACGTCATCGATGCCGGCTACGCGCGCATCAGCCGCTACAGCGCCCGCAGCAAGATCCAGCGGCTGCCGGTGGAGCGCATCTCCAGGGCTTCCGCCGACCAGCGCAAGGGGCGCTGCGGGCGTGTGGCCGAGGGGGTGTGCATCCGCCTCTATTCGGAGGAGGACTACGAATCGCGGCCGGAATTCACCGAGGCGGAGATCCTGCGCACCAACCTGGCGGCGGTGATCTTGCAGATGAAGGTGCTGGGCTTCGGCGACATCCAGCGCTTCCCCTTCGTGGATCCGCCCGACAGCCGCCAGGTGAAGGACGGTTACCGCGTGCTCGAGGAGATCGGCGCCGTGGACGGCCTGGGCAAGGTCACCCAGCTGGGGCGCAGGCTGGCGCGGCTGCCCGTGGACCCGCGCATCGGGCGCATGCTGTTGGAAGCGGCTCACACCGGCTGCCTGCGCGAGGTGCTGGTGATCGCGGCGGCGCTCTCGGTGCAGGATCCGCGTGACCGGCCCATGGACAAGCAGCAGCAGGCGGACGAGGCCCACGACCTGTTCCGCAACGAGGAGTCCGACTTCCTCGGTTTCCTCTCCCTGTGGAACTTTCTCGAGGAGAAGCGGCGTCACCTCACGCAGCGCAAGTTCCGACGGCTGTGCCGCGACCATTTCCTCTCCTGGACGCGGGTGCAGGAGTGGCACGACATCCACCGCCAGCTGCGCGTGCAGCTGCACGAAATGGGCTACCGCGACAACCAGGAGGATCCCGGTTACGAAACCATCCACCGGGCCCTTCTGTCCGGGCTGCTCAGCCATGTGGGCTTCCGCCAGGGCGGCAAGGGCAAGGGTTACCTCGGCGCGCGCAACAGCCAGTTTCACCTGTTCCCCGGTTCCGGCCTGTTCGAGAAGCAACCCAAGTGGCTCATGGCGGCAGAGCTGGTGGAGACGACCAGGCTCTACGCCCGTACCTGCGCCCGCATCCAGCCCGAGTGGGTGGAGTCGCTGGCGGGGCACTTGGTGAAGCACAGCTATTCCGAGCCTCACTGGCAGGCCAGGCGTGGCCAGGTGGGCGCCTACGAGAAGGTCACGCTCTTCGGGCTCACCCTGGTTCCAAGGCGACGGGTCAATTTCGGCCCCATCGATCCGAAACAGTCGCGCGAGATCTTCATCCGTTTCGCCCTGGTGGAAGGCGATTTCCACAGCCGTGCTCCCTTCTGGCGGCACAACCGCGAGCTCATCGAACACGTCCAGGATCTCGAAGCGCGTACCCGCCGTCCCGATCTGCTGGTGGACGAGGAACGCATCTACGAATTCTACGACCAGCGTATCCCGGAAGGGATCTACAGCCAGCCTCAATTCGAGAAGTGGTTGCGCAAGGCCACCCGCAAGCAGCCGAAGCTGCTGCACATGCGCCTGGAGGACGTGCTCGCGCGGGAGGTTACCGCCGAGGCCCAGTATCCCAAGGAGTTGACCCTGCACGGCATGACGCTGCCGCTGGAATACCGCTTCGAACCGGGGCACCGCGCCGACGGTGTGACCCTGGTGGTGCCCGCGGCGGTGATCCGCCAGATCAGCCCTGGTCGCCTCGACTGGCTGGTGCCGGGAATGCTCGAGGAGAAGCTGGTGGCGCTCATCAGGAGCCTGCCCAAGTCCTTGCGCAAGCAGTTCGTGCCTGCTCCCGATCACGCCCGCCAGGCGCGGGCGCGGCTCACCCCCGGCGATACGCCCCTGGTACAGGCGCTGGGGCGGGTGCTCCGGGAACTCACCGGCGTTCAGGTGCCCGAGGATGCCTGGGATCTGGACGCGCTTCCCGACCACCTGAAAATGCGGGTGCGCGTGGTGGACGGCACCGGCAAGACCCTGGGCGCGGGACGGGATCTGATTGCCCTGCAGCAACGTCACGGCGATGTCGCCGCGGCAGAGCCCGCAGGCCCCGGGGTCCACCCCCTGGGCCGGGAAGGCATCACCCGCTGGGATTTCGGCGAGCTGCCCGAGCAGGTGGAGACCCAGGCGCAAGGCATACGGCTCACCGGCTGGTCCGCCCTGGTGGACAAGGGGGACAGCGTGGCCATCGAGGTGCTCGGTTCCCGGGCCGAAGCGCGCCTCCGGCACCGCGCCGGGCTGCGGCGCCTGATTCTGCTGGCGTTGCCCGCCGAAATACGCGAATTGCGCCGGCGGTTGCAACAGCCCGTTTCCCCCGTAGGTCGGGCTTCAGCCCGACAAGAATCCGGAATCGCTCCTGACGCCACGCTCAAAATGCTCCGCCTCCAATATGCCAAGGCCCCGTCGCCTCCCCTGAAGAACGCGCCTGCCGCCCACCGTGACCTGGAAGACGAACTCATCGCTCTCGTCATCGATCGGGCCTTCCTCGATGAAGCCGACGAAATCCGCGACGAGATGGCCTTCGATGCAGCACTGCGGGCAGGCCGCCCGCGATTGCATGCCGTGAGTCAGGAGGTGCATGAACTGGTTTCCAACATCCTCGGCCAGTACCAGGCCATCCGCAAGCGGCTCTCCGTTCTCACCCAGATCAACTGGCTCGCCTCGACACAGGACATGCAGGGGCAGCTCGACCGCTTGGTGTTCCGCGGTTTCCTGCAGGCGGTGCCCTGGGAACGGCTGCGCCACTATCCCCGCTACCTGCGGGCGCTGGCCCTGCGGCTGGAGAAGCTGCCCCTCGATCCCGGGCGCGACCAGCGCTGGATCCGCGAACTGCAGCAGGTCCAGGAGGCGTGGCTCGAGCGTTGGCAGGCCGCCTGCGAAAAGTGGGTGGTGGACGAGCGCCTGGAGGAGATTCGCTGGCTCATCGAGGAGCTGCGCATCTCGCTCTTCGCCCAGGAGGTGAAAACAGCGGTTCCCGTCTCCGTGAAGCGTATCCGCAAGCGCTGGAACGAACTTGGGTTGTGACAGGGTATCGTCCTGTGGGTTGTGACGAAGTTCTGTTCCATCGCTGGTGTAACCCGTATAATTTCCAGTCATTGCAGCTATCTACAAGGGAATCTCGATGTCGCTCTGCTATTGCGGTTCCGGCCGTGAATTCGAGGAATGCTGTGGGCCGGTGTTGTCCGGAGAGCAGCCCGCCACCACCGCCGAGGCGTTGATGCGCGCCCGTTATTCCGCCTATCAGGCACACGACATCGGCTTCCTGGGTGAAAGCCTGCACCCGGATCACCGCCACGACTGGGATGAGCCGGCGACCCGCCGCTGGGCCGACAACGCCGAGTGGTTGGGGCTGGAGATCGTCGCCTCCGAGGCCGGCGGGGAAGGCGACGAGGAGGGCACCGTGGAGTTCATCGCCACCTATAAGGAGAACGGCGAGCTGAAACGGCACCACGAGATCAGCCTGTTCCGCAGGCTCAAGGGGACCTGGTATTACGTGGATGGCAAGCTGCCCAAGCCGGAGACCGTGAAGCGGGAGACGCCCAAGGTGGGGCGCAACGACCCCTGTCCCTGTGGCAGCGGCAAGAAGTACAAGAAGTGCTGTGGTGCGAACTGAGCTGAAAGAACCGGGTATCCGCAGGTTTGGCCCGGCTGGGTTGGCCTGCGGCCTGGTGCTGGGTTTGGCGCTGGCCAGCCAGCCCGCATGGTCGGATATCTACAAGTTCGAGGATGCCGAGGGACGCATCCTGCTCACCGACAATCCACGCGTCGCTCGCGGCATGTCGCTGCTCAAGCGTTTCCGCTTCAGCTACGCCGAGCCTCAGAGCGGGGGCCGGGCACCTGCGCTGCCCAGGCTGAAAAAGAGAATCCACCAGCTGTCGCCCTATATCAACACCGTTGCCCAACGCCACGGCCTGGATCCCGACCTCATCCACGCGGTGATCCTGGCTGAGTCGGCCTACCGGGAGAAAGCGCTTTCGCCCAAGGGGGCCATGGGGCTGATGCAGCTTATGCCGGCCACGGCCGAGCGGCTGGGTGTGGACGATCCCTGGGACCCCATGCAGAACATCGAAGGGGGCGCCAAATACCTGCGTTTCCTGCTGGACCGCTACCAGGGTGACGTGGAGCTGGCGGTGGCGGCCTACAATGCCGGAGAGGGGGCTGTGGACAAGTACGGTCGCACCATCCCTCCTTATAAAGAAACAATAACTTACCTTAAAAAGGTAAAGGAATTCATGAGCAAGGGGCTGGTGGCTTTCCAGTAGTCTTCAGCCCACGGCCAGGCAATCCTTTCCCGGCCGGTAACCCATTTCCTCCAGCACCTCCATGATCTCCTCGCGTGCCCCGTGGTTGGCCACGTACACCAGCACGAAAGGGCGTCCGTTCACCTCCAGCCATTCCGGCCCCACCACGGGTGTTTCACCGATGCGGTTGCCGATCTTGCGCGGGTCGATGTCGATCCAGGCGCGGGGATGGAAGCCCTGTTGCAACAGGTGATCGCAGCGGCGGCGGGTCTTGCGGCCTGCGCCCCAGATGACGAAATCGTCGCGGCGCTCGAGCAGCCGCGGGTCTCTCGCCAGGTAGCGGGCCCTGAGCCGGTCGAAAGCGCTGCGGGAACAGCGGGGATCGGTGCGGGAGAGGCGGTTGGGGCTCTCCCGCCACTCCAGCAGCACCTGCGGCAGTTTCTCCATGCGGTGACCCGAATGAAACAGGCGCAGCCACAGCTCGTAGTCCTCGGGGAAGGGCCCTTCGTGGTAGCCTCCCAGATCGAGGACGGCCTCTCGGCGAAAGGCGATGCTGGGGTGTGCGAAGGGCGCCTCCACGTAGAGCTCACGGGCGATCTGTTCCGGGGTCAGACAGGCGTTCTGCCAGCGGACGTATTCCCGGTAGCCGGCCTGGATGGCGGTTTCGGGAAACAGGCTCACCTGGGTGGCGGAGAGGGTGAGGCGTGGGGTTGTACGGAAATGGGCCAGGTGTGTGGAAAGGCGCTGAGGCCGCATCCGGTCGTCGGCGTCCATGCGTGCAACCAGGGGTCCTCTGCATTGGCGCAATCCGTGGTTGAGGGCGCTGACCAGCCCTTTTTCTGGGTTGGGGTAGAGGCGCACGCGGTGGTCCCGGGCGGCGAGCGCCCGAACCAGGGCGGCGGAGCCGTCCCCGCTGTGATCGTCCACCGCCACCAATTCCCAGCGGCTCTCGTCCTGGTCGAGGATGCTCTGCAGGGCTTCATCCAGGGTGGCTTCGGCGTCCCGGAAAGGCATGAGAATGGAAACGAGGGGTTTCATTGAGCAATCGTGCGGAAAAGAGAGCCGGACGCTGGAAACGTTGGTTGGCGGAAGCCGTCCTGGTAGTGCTTCTGCTGGGAGCCATCCATCTCTGGCAGACGCGCAACCTGCCGGCGGGCGAGGCCCCGGCCCTGACGGGGACCCTGCTGGACGGAAGGACCATCGACAGGGTGAATTTCAGGGGCAAACCGTTGCTGGTTCACTTCTGGGCCGCCTGGTGCCCGGTTTGCAGGCTGGAGCAGGGCACCATCCAGTCTTTGGCACGCGAGTGGCCGGTGATCACTGTGGCCATGCAGTCGGGGGATGCCGAAGAGATACGCCGGTTCATGGAAGAGGAAGGGCTCTCCTTTCCTGTCCTGGCAGACGAGGCGGGCCAACTGGCCCGCCGCTGGAGGGTGAGCGGGGTGCCGGTGAGCTTCGTGCTCGATGGGCGTGGGCACATCCGCTACGCCACCGTGGGTTACGCCACCTGGGCCGGGCTCACCTTGCGGCTCTGGCTTGCGGGGTTGTGATCGTCAGTCCTCGTTGATGATGGGCATGCCTTCGCGCGGGGTGGTGAGCAGTTTCTCCGCTTCGGTCTGGTTCTTGGCGAAGACCAGGCGCACCTGGCGGCTTTCGGTCTCCGGGTTGGCCTCGCGTTCCGCTTTCACCCTCGTCTTGGCATCCCGGTACTTGGGATAGGTGTCGAGGTGGGTGAGCAGCTTGGCGCCCGAGTCGGGCTGGATGTTGATCTCGAATACAAAGTATGGCATATGAATTATCCTTGTCGATCAGCTTCTTGGAAGAAGAAATTCAAGTAGATTCCTCAAGAGGCTCCAGTTCGGAAACGGGGCTGTAGTTCTTGGCCTCCACCTGGTGGTAGAGCGCGGTGAGCGCCGCCTGCAGGGCCTCTTCCATCACCGGGTGATAGAAGGGCATCTGGATGAGATGGCCCACGGTGACCTCGTGGCGCAGGCACCAGGCGAGGAGGTGTCCCAGGTTTTCGCCACGTGGCGTACACATCTCGGCGCCCAGCAGACGGCCGCTCCCCTTGTCGGCGTAGACGCGGATGGTGCCGCGGTTGCGGCCCATGATCAGCGCCCGTCCCACGGGGGCGATCTTCATTTCACCGATGGCGGTGCTCTCCGGGTCCAGTTCCTCGTAGCGCATGCCCACGCTGACGATGTTGGGATCGCAGAAGGTGATGGAGAGCCGCACTTTGCGTTTGAAGGCACGGATGTCCGGGTAGTGGGCGGCGTTGTAGCCGGCAATCTTGCCCTCGTCGCCGGCCTCGTGAAGAATGGGACGGGTACCGTCCACGTCCCCGGCGAGAAAGATGGGCAGGTCCGCCACCTGCATGGTGTTGGGGTTGTAGGGCAGCAGACCGCGCTCGTCCCGTTCGATGCCCAGGTTTTCGATATCGAGCCGGTCGATGTTGGGACGGCGGCCCATGCTGGCCAGTACCTTGTCCACCACCACGCTCTGCTCCCCGGCGGTGACGCGCAGACGACCGTCCTCTTCCTCGCTGATCTCCACCGGGTGGCCGAGGTGCAGGGGGAACTCCTTGCCGATGACGTCCAGGGCTGCTTCCACCACCTTGGGGTCCGAGGCGCCGCCGATGCGCTCGGCCAGGTCGAAGCCGGTGGTCTCGACGCCGAGGCGGGCGATGGCCTGGCCCAGTTCCAGGCCGACGACGCCAAGGCCCACCACCGCCATGGATTCTGGCAGATCCTCCAGCTCGAAGAAGTCGTCGGTGGTGACGACGCGGTCGCCGAAGGCCTTCCAGGCTTCGGGCACGACGGGGGTGGAGCCAGTGGCGATGACGACCCGACCGGCACGGATGCGGGTGCCGTCTTCCAGCTCCAGCAGGGTCGGCTCCAGGAAGCGGGCATACTGCTCGATGAACTCCTCTTCGCTCAGGTGATCGGTGCTGTTGGAGAGCACCCGGTCCACGAAGGTGTCGCGCAGCTCGCGTACATGTTCCATCACCTCGGGGATGTTCACCGAGAGCTGTTCGCCGCCCTCGATGCCCATGCGCGGGTAGAGCGTGCGGCGGTGAAAATCCTCCGCCACCTGGATGATCACCTTGGAGGGCATGCAGCCCACGCGCGCGCAGGTGGTGCCCGCTTCGCCGCCGTTGATCAATACGAAGGATTTCTTGGCGCGTCGCACCCGCCCCATGGCATTGAGGCCGGCGGTTCCCGAGCCGATGATGGCTACGTCCACTTCTCTTTCTTGCACGGAATTTCTCCTGGAGCGGTTTCAGCTTTGGAATGAGTTGGCGCTATTCTAGCCGCTGGTGTCGCAAGGCACACGTTCAATGCGTGTGGGAATGATGACCTATTTCTCTGGCCGCCAAGGGATGGATGTGGGTGCTGGCGTCGCCTGTGGTGCCTTGCGGCCGAGATAGCCGCTTTCATCGGTGATGGGTTCTGGGGGAGGTGGCGGCAGCATTATTCGCGGGCTGTAATGACGAGGCGGCATGAAGGCCCCGGGTGGCGGATGACGGGGCTTGTGGCGTCGCTCGCCCGAACCCAGCGGGCAGAAGGGGGCCGGCACCGTGAGGGTGGGCAGCAGGATCAGCAAAAACAGTAGCGTGCTCTTGGATTTCGGCATGGATCGGAAAACGGCAACCTGTCCCCGGAGTATGGCAGAAACCGGCCCTTTTTGGCGCCGGCAGTTGAAATTTTCGCAGCTCCCCCAAATGTACGCAGGTTGAAGCCGATTTCCTCAACCACAGGAGAAAAACCTACGATGAGTGTCGATACCCACAAAGAGACCCTGGAGTTCCAGGCCGAGGTGAGCCAGGTGCTCAACCTGGTGATACGCTCGCTGTACAGCAACAAGGAGATCTTTTTGCGCGAGCTGATCTCCAACGCATCGGATGCCATCGAGAAGCTGCGCTTCGAGGCCCTTTCCGACGACGCCCTCTACGAGGACGATCCCAACCTGAGAATCCGCATCTGGGTGGACCGGGATGCCGGTACGGTGACCGTGGCGGACAACGGCATCGGCATGACCCGTGACGAGGTGATGGAGACCATCGGTACCATTGCCAGTTCGGGCACCCGCAAGTTCCTGGAGAAGATGACCGGCAACGAGGATGCCGATGCCCAGCTCATCGGCCAGTTCGGCGTGGGCTTCTATTCCGCCTTCATCGTGGCCGACCGGGTGACGCTCACCACGCGCCGCGCCGGCTTCGGCAAGGAGCACGGCGTGCGCTGGGAGTCCACGGGCGAGGGCAGTTACACCATCGAGACGGTGGAAAAGGAGGGACGGGGCACCGAGGTGACCCTGCACCTGCGCGAGGAGGAAAAGGAGTTTCTCGATGCTTGGCGGCTGCGCCAGATCATCCACAAGTTCTCCGACCACCTGCCCATCCCCATCGAGATGCCCAAGGAGTCCGCGGACGAAGAGAAGGAAGAGACCGAGTGGGAGCAGGTGAACAAGGGCGTAGCGCTGTGGATGCGCAACAAGTCCGAGATCTCCGAAGAGGAGTACAAGGAGTTCTACAAGTCCATCAGTCACGACTTCGAGGATCCGCTGGCCTGGACCCACAACCGCGTGGAGGGCAAGCACGAGTACACCTCGCTGCTCTACATCCCCTCGAAGGCGCCCTGGGACCTGTGGGACCGCGAGCAGAAGCACGGCGTCAAGCTCTACGTGCGGCGCGTGTTCATCATGGACGAGGCGGACAAGCTCATGCCCCACTACCTGCGCTTCGTGAAGGGCGTGGTGGATTCGGACGACCTGCCGCTCAACGTCTCGCGCGAGCTGTTGCAGCACAACAAGGTGATCGACAGCATCCGCGCCGCCAACGTGAAGCGCATCCTCGGCCTGCTGGAGAACCTGGCGAAGAACGAACCGGACAAGTACAGGACCTTCTGGAGCGAGTTCGGCAAGGTGCTCAAGGAAGGTCCGGCGGAGGACTTCGCCAACCGCGAGCGCATCGCCGGCCTGCTGCGCTTCGCCACCACCAAGTCGGAGGGTGACGAGCAGACGGTGTCGCTGGACGAGTACCTCGAGCGCATGCCCGAGAAGCAGGAGAAGATCTACTACATCACCGCCGATACCCTGGCCGCGGCGCGCAACAGCCCGCACCTGGAGGTGTTCAAGAAGCACGACATCGAGGTGCTGCTGCTCACCGACCGGGTGGACGAGTGGCTCATGTCCCATCTCACCGAGTACAAGGGCAAGCCCTTCCGCTCGGTGGCCAAGGGTCAGCTCGACCTGGGCGAGCTGGAGGACAAGGAGCAGAAGGAGGAAGCCGAAAAGGCCGCCGAGGCGCACAAGCCCCTGCTCGAGCGGGTGAAGGAAGCACTTGGCGACAGCGTGAAAGAGGTGCGCGTCTCCAGCCGGCTGGTGGATTCGCCCGCCTGCCTGGTGGTGGACGAGTACGACATGAGCCAGAACCTGGCGCGGGTGCTCAAGCAGCTGGGACAGGATGCGCCCATGCCCACGCCCATCCTGGAACTCAACGTGGAGCATCCGCTGGTGGCGCGCATGGAGCAGGAGAAGGACGATGAGCGCTTCTCCGACCTGGCCAGGGTGCTCTATGACCAGGCGCTGCTGGCAGAGGGTGGGCAGCTCGACGATCCCGCCAGTTTCGTACGCCGCTTGAACAAACTCATGCTGGAGATGTCGGAACACTGATAGGTGTACACTCTCCATCAAGGGCTGGCTGCACCCTTGGCCAGCCCTTTTTTCATGTGGACCGGGAAAATGCTCATGCTTTCAAGACTTGCCGTGATGGCCCTGCTGCTCCTGCCGCTGTTGGTGGGTGCCTCTTCCATCCGGCAGATGGACATGGACGAGATCGCTTCACGGGCGGAACTGGTGTTCGAGGGAAGGGTGATCGCCAGGCGCGTGGTGCATGTGCCCAACAGCCGTACCCTGCGCACCGAGGTCACTTTCGAAGTGGACGAGGTGATCAAGGGCAACCTGGATAGTGACCGGGTGACACTCTCTTTTCTTGGCGGGGTGGCCGATGGTGTCGCCCTGCGGGTGAGCGACCTGCACATCCCGGAATTGGGTGAACAGGGCATCTATTTCGTCGAGAGCCTCTCCCGGCCGTTGGTGAACCCGCTGGTGGGATGGCACCAGGGACACTACCTGGTCGATCGTGAACAGGGCACCAGCCGCTCCATGGTCAGAACTCTCGATGGCAAACCGGTTTTCGGCCTGGAACCTGCCGGGGCGCAGGGGATAAGCCGGGGTGGTGGCGCTGCCGGGGTGGAAGTGCGGCCACGCAAGCCCCTGGAGATGCCCATGACACCGGATGATTTCAAGGCACGCATCCGGGGGATGCTACAGTGAGGAAAACCCTGCTGCTGGCGGTCTGCCTGTTCCTGCTGTCATCGGCCTCCCGGAGCTACGTACTCATGGGCACCCGGTGGCCGGAGGCGGCCGCCACGATCCACCCGATGCTGGTGCTGCTGGGGGAAGAGCGCAGTCCCTCTGGAGACCGCTGGATCGACGCGTTCCGCGAGGCGGCCCAGGAGTGGAACAGCAAGACCGCTTTCGATTTCGAAATCGATACCGCCCGTCCCTCCCATCCCTGCGCGGGCATCCTGTCCAAGTACCCCGAAGACGGTTACCGGAACGGGGCAGCATTCACCTCGGTGATCTGTACCACCGATGCCTGGGGGAATCCGGAGATCACCAGCTTCGGGGCGGGCACCCTGGGACTGACCATGACCTACAGCGAATTCGGCGATACCAGGACCACCACGGAGACGGACATCTTCTTCAATGAGCGGGAAGAGTGGGACATCTACGATGGTCCCGAGCGGCGGGCCGCCGACTTTCGCAGGGTGGCCCTGCACGAACTGGGCCACGTCCTGGGGCTGGATCACGAGCGCAGGGAAACGGCCATCATGGCTCCCTACGTGGGGGATCTGTACCACCTGCAGCAGGACGACATCGCCGGGGCCGCCGCGCTCTACGGCAGCACGGTTCCCGATGGCGTCCCTCCCATCGTCCTCGCCGTGGAGGAGCCTGCGGAAAACGGCATCAAGTCGGGTATCAGCACCTTTCGCGGGTGGGTGGTCTCGCTCCATGAACTGGCGTCGTTGTCGCTCTACCTGGACGGAAAGTACAAGGGCGAGTTGCAGCACGAAGCCTCGCGCAAGGACGTGGCCCGCGCCTATCCCGAGTATCCCGATCCGGAACGCTCCGGATTCGCGTTCGCTTTTGCCTACGGTGGTCTCTCGGCCGGATCGCACCGGTACCGGCTGGTGGCCAGGGACGCCATGGGCAATGAACTGGAGAGAACCGTGAACTTCCGCGTGGTGCGGTTTGCCACCGGCTACCTGAAAGACGATTCCCGGGTATCGGTGGATTCGGCCCGGCTCAGCGGCGAGGGGAACGAGATCCTCATCGACGGCATGGAACATGACGGCGGTCTGTACCGCCTGAGGTTACGCTCAATGTCATTAACTTAGCGCCTAACTCATTGTTCTGTCTTAAAATATCATCCATTCACCACCATCCGCTGCCCGCCATGGAGAGCGAAGCGAAGGCGGGTAGTCCCCGGTAGCCGCGAGGCGACACGGGATACCCGACGTGCCGAAGGCGCCAAAGGGGATCCCAAGGGAGCATCCGAACGCGGCGTCCAGTCATATGGGAGACC
>QNZQ01000147.1 GCA_003972985.1 Gammaproteobacteria bacterium
CGCATAGATCTGGTATCGTTCATCTCGGGTAAGCTGCGTGTAGCCTCTCATCGTGCTCCTCTCTCTTGGTGGATTGAGTAAGCCGTGATGCTACCGCAGCTTACCCTCCCGCTCTAGATCGAGTTGCACTTACGAGTTGAATCCAAGCGGCATGAGATTCGGGTTCAGCCGAATGGCAGACTCGATGGCGGAAACCGCTTTACTGTGCTGGTCAAGTTGGGCAAGCGCGGCACCGAGGTTGACCCAGCCTTCCGGCTGGGAAGGTAGAATTCGGATGGCTTGCGAAAAGGCTATCGTGGCATCCGGGAATTGACCCGACTGATAGTGCCGAGTTCCTTTCTGCATGAAGGCAATCCACTTGTCTTTGGTGCCTTGCGTGGAGGCGCGTGAAGTATTCATGACAGGCCGGCAATCGCGGGGATTGATTTTACCGAGGTGAATGACAGAAGTTTATCAGATCATCGTGGTATGGATACTGCAAACTCCTGTGCAGGTTGGGTTTGAGCATCGTCAGCAGGAAGAATTCCGGGAGGCGTTCCAAATGAACCATAAGCTGGAACCGGATGACCTCGTCGACGGGGTTGATGCGGTAGATGTCCTTGATGCCGCCTAGATCGCCCCGGTGGACCGGCACCCTGTAGAGAGCAATTTTGATCGACCGCTCGGACCCCGAGAGGGTGCCAGATTCATGTGTCATTGGAAGAGGTGTTGATTTGACAACAGGGGAAGCTGGCGGTATCTTTCCCGCCCCTCATGGCTAGGTAGCTCAGTTGGTTAGAGCACAGCACTCATAATGCTGGGGTCGGCGGTTCGAATCCGCCCCTAGCTACCATGTTCAGGAGCCGCCCTTTCGGGCGGCTTCTGCTTTTGTGAAATCCGTTGCAACTTTTTCGCGCATGCCCGGTCTCATGTAGTGCGAGTTCAACAGCCTCGCTGGTTTTCGAACCATTACATTTACTCCCTTTGGTAAACAAGTTGTGCCGGCATATCGTGTATGCCGGCTTTTTTTTGTGTATCATTTGCGGGTTTTTTGGCAATTCCGTGTGTTTTCCAATGAAATTCAGCCAGTTCACCCTGTTCCTGCTCCTTTCTGTTTTTCTCGTTTCCAGCGGCTCTGCGGCCGAGGCGTCCCTCAATACCGGCAGCACCGCCTGGATCCTCACCTCCACGGCACTGGTGCTCTTCATGACCCTGCCGGGCCTGGCGCTCTTCTACGGCGGCCTGGTGCGCAGCAAGAACGTGCTCTCGGTGCTCATGCAGTGCTTTGCCATTGCCGGGCTCGCGTCCATCCTCTGGCTCATCGCCGGCTACAGCCTGGCCTTCGGCGAAGGCAACGCCTGGATCGGTGATTTCAGCAAGGTGCTGATGGCGGGCGTGGGCAAGGAGACGCTCAGCGGGGAGATCCCGGAATCGATCTTCATGCTCTTCCAGATGACCTTCGCCATCATCACCCCGGCGCTGGTGGTGGGCGGTTTTGCCGAGCGCATGAAGTTCTCCTCCATGCTCCTGTTCAGCGCACTCTGGCTGATGCTGGTCTACGTACCGATCACCCACTGGGTCTGGGGTGGCGGCTGGCTGGGCAGCATGGGGCTCTACGATTTTGCCGGGGGAACCGTGGTGCATATCACTGCCGGCGCAGCCGCGCTGGTGGCGGCCATGGTGATGGGGCCGCGGCGCGGTTTTCCCGAAAGCCCCATGATGCCGCACAACATGACCATGACCGTGAGCGGTGCGGGCATGCTGTGGGTGGGCTGGTTCGGCTTCAACGGGGGCAGTGCCCTGGCGGCCAACGGAGATGCTGCCATGGCCATGCTGGTGACGCACATCTCGGCAGCCACGGGCGCCATAACCTGGATGGCCATCGAATGGGTGCGTTTCGGCAAGCCCAGCGCCCTGGGCCTGGTCACCGGCATGGTGGCGGGACTGGGCACCATCACGCCGGCCTCGGGCTTCGTGGGTCCCGGTGGCGCCCTCGTCATCGGCCTGCTGGCCGGTGGCATCTGCTTCAGCGCCACCATGTTCCTCAAGCGGGTGCTCAGGATCGACGATTCGCTGGACGTGTTTCCCGTGCACGGCGTTGGCGGCATGCTCGGCACGCTCATGGCGGGGATCTTCTCGGCCACCAGCCTGGGGGTCTTCAGTGGCTACGGTTTTGCCGACGGCATCGACAGCATGGGCCAGCAGGTCTGGGTCCAGCTCATCGGCATCGCTGCCACGCTCGGCTTCACCATCGTCATGACCTGGGGAATCCTCAAGGTGGTATCCGTGGTCACCAGCGGCTTGCGGGTGGAGCCCGACCAGGAGCAGGAAGGCCTGGATATCGTGCTTCACGAAGAGCGTGGTTACGACCTCCACTGAGCGCTTTCCCGGCGCGAGGAAAGACCGCCTTCCGGGCGGTCTTTTGCCCCTGCGGGCAGTATTAACCCGGCACCATGGTGCCGGGTTAATAGGATGATCCGCTGGTTCATTGTCGCTGGTGCCGCGCTGCTGTCGGCCTGGCTGTGCCGGAGGTTCATCGATCCCGCTTCGCGCTTTCACGTACTGGACCACCCGGATCACCGTTCGCTGCACCAGCAGGCCATGCCGCGCAGCGGCGGTGTGGCCATTCTCGTTGCCCTGCTGGCCGGCTGGTGGCTCGGCGTGGCGGGGAACGCAGTACCCCTGTTGCAGGTCATAATATGGATGAGTGGCGGCGCGGCGGTTCTGGGTATTCTGGGCGTATGGGACGATCTGTACGACCTCTCGCCCTGGAAGCGCCTGCCGGTACAGGTTCTCGTGGCCCTGTTGATGATCCTGGCAGGTTTTTCGCTTCACTACCTGCGCTTGCCCGGGCTGCAATGGCCATTGCCCTCCGTTCTCGGTCCTGTTTTCAGTTTTCTGCTGTTTCTCTGGATGACCAACCTCTACAACTTCATGGACGGCATGGACGGTTTTGCCGGCGGCATGACCGTGATCGGCTTCGGTACCCTGGCGCTGCTTGGGCAGCTTGCTGGTGATGGCAGCTATACCTTTCTTGCGCTGGTGGTGGCGGGTGCCGCTGCCGGCTTTCTGCGCTTCAATTTTCCCCCTGCGCGCATCTTCATGGGCGACGCCGGCGCGCCCGTGCTCGGGTTCCTGGCGGCAGGATTCCTGGTCTGGGCCGACAGGGAAGGGCTCTTTCCGCTCTGGATCGGGCTGCTGGTCTTTGCCCCCTTCGTGGTGGATGCCACCTATACGCTGGTACGACGCCTGCTCCGGGGTGAGCCCGTGTGGAAACCCCACTGCGGCCATCTCTACCAGAAACTGGTGCGCAGCGGCTGGTCCCACCGGCGCACGGTGCTCTGGGCCTACCTGCTGATGCTGGCGTGTGCCCTTTCCGCGCTGGTTGCCTTGGATGCGCCGGTAGCGGTGCAGTGGGGCGTGCTGAGCGGCTGGGCGATCCTGTTCCTGCTGCTGATCCCGGCCATCGAGCGCAAGGTGGGTAACCGGGCATGAAAAGGTTCGCGGACCGACTGCTCAACCGGAGCATGGCCTTCCTCCACGACGTGCTCATGATCCCGCTGGCCTGGCTGGGCGCCTACCTGTTGCGCTTCAACCTGGAGGCGGTGCCGCAGTGGTTTCTGCAGCAGGGGCTCTACATGCTGCTGCTGGTGGTGCCCGTGCAGGCCGTGATCTTCTGGCTGTTCGGGCTCTACCGCGGGGTCTGGCGCTTCGCCTCCCTGCCCGACATGATCCGCATCGGCAAGGCGGTACTGGCGGGTACCCTGGCGGTGACGCTGCTGATCTGGCTGTTCCGGGACTTCGCCGGCGTGCCCCGCTCGGTGCCGCTGCTCTACGCCATCCTGCTGATGGTGTTCCTGAGCGTGCCGCGCATGGTCTATCGCTTCATCAAGGACCAGCGCGGGCGGAACAGCACGGGGCAGCGGGTGCTCATCGTGGGGGCCGGCCGGGCAGGCGAAATGCTGGCGCGGGATCTGCTGCGCGATGAGGGGCAGGCCTGGCTGCCGGTGGCCTTCGTCGACGACGATCCGGGCAAGCAGGGGCGTGATATCCACGGTATCCGGGTGATGGGGCGCTGCGAACAGCTGCCCGAGATCTGTCGCAGGCTGGCGGTGGATCTCGTCCTGCTGGCAGTGCCCTCGGCCACCAAGCGGCAGATGCAGCAGATCGTGGAACAGGTGGAGCAGACCGGCCTGCCCTTCCGTACCCTGCCGCCACTCAAGGAACTGATGTCGGGCAACGTGCGCATCGACCAGGTGCGCGAGGTGCAGATCGACGACCTGCTCGGTCGCGATCCCGTGGCGCTCGACTGGCACGCCATCGAGGCCGGGCTGGCGGGACGCTCGGTGCTGGTGACGGGCGCCGGCGGCTCCATCGGCTCGGAACTGTGCCGGCAGCTGGCGAGCCTGCCCATCGACTCCCTGGTGCTGGTGGAAAACAGCGAATACAACCTGTTCCGCATCGAGCGGGAGCTGAGCGAACAGGTGCCGGGCCTGCACGTGGTGCCGCTGCTGGTGGACATCACCGAGACGGGTATCATGGAGCGTATCTTCGATCGCTACCGCCCTCGGGTGGTGTTCCATGCGGCCGCCTACAAGCACGTGCCCCTGCTCGAGCAGCACGTGCGCGAGGCGGTGCGCAACAACATCCTGGGTACCCGCAACGTGGCGCTGGCAGCCGACCACTGGGGCGCCGAGGAGTTCGTGCTCATCTCCAGCGACAAGGCGGTGAACCCGGCAAACGTGATGGGCACCACCAAGCGGGCCGCGGAGATCTACTGCCAGAACCTCGACGCCCGTTCCCTCACCAACTTCATCACCGTGCGTTTCGGCAACGTGCTGGGCTCCACCGGCAGCGTGGTGCCGCTGTTCCGGGAGCAGATCGAGCGGGGCGGTCCGGTGACGGTTACCGATCCGGGCATGGAGCGTTACTTCATGACCACCCGCGAGGCGTGCCAGCTGATCATGCAGGCCAGCGTGCTGGGGGAGGGCGGTGAGATCTTCGTCCTCGACATGGGCAGGCCGATCCGCATCCAGTACCTGGCCGAGCAGATGATCCGTCTCTCGGGCAAGAAGCCCGGCGAGGATATCGAGATAGAATACACGGGCCTGCGTCCCGGCGAGAAGCTCTTCGAGGAGCTCTTCCACGAAAAGGAGGCGCTGCTGCCCACCGCGCACGAGAAGATCCTGCTGGCGCGTCACCGTACCGTCTCCTGGGAAGAATTGAACCGTGCACTGGACACGGCAGAAAGGGCCTGCAGCCGCTATGATTGCAGGATGCTCGAAGAGATACTGGACCAGCTGGTTCCCGAGCGTACCACCAACCCGGCACAGCAGGGCTGTCGCCTGGCCAACGAACAGGAAAACGATGAGTGAAGCCGCGGAAAACCTGAACGAACTCCTGGAGGCCGACCTGCCTGACGAGAACGGGCAGATCGCACGCCTGCTGGAGTCGGAAGGGCGGCTCATGGCGCAGGATTACGTGCGTGCCGGACGCCTGGCGGCCGAGAGCGGCGTCTCCGTCTGGAACATGCTGCTCAAGCTGGGGCTGGTGGCGGAGAAGGACCTCGCCCGGGCTTTCTCCGAGGTGCTGGGCCTGCAGCAGGTCGATGGCGATGAACTGCCCGAGGTGGCGCTCTTCGAGGAGTCGGTCTCCCAGCGGTTCCTCAAGGACTCGCGGGTGCTGCCGCTCTACCTCGAGGAGGAGCGGCTCTACCTCGCCATGGCCGACCCCACCGACCGTTTCGCCATCGACGCCATGCAGGCGGCCACCGGCCACGAGGTGGTGCCGGTAGTAGGACTGCCTTCCGAGATCGACAACGCCATCGAAAAGCTCTACGGCGCCGGGCGCAGCGCCATGGGCGAGATCGTGGAGGGGCTGGAGGAAGGCGGCGAAGGCGAGGCGGACGTGGAGACCCTCAAGGACCTCGCATCCGAGGCGCCGGTCATCCGCCTGGTGAATCTCATCATCCAGCGCGCGGTGGAGTCGCGCGCTTCGGACATCCACGTGGAGCCCTTCGAGGAGCAGCTCAAGGTGCGCTACCGCGTGGACGGCGTGCTCACCGAGGTGGAGGCGCCCCCCTCGAGTTCCACCGCGGCGGTGATCTCGCGCATCAAGCTCATGGCCAAGCTCAACATCGCCGAGCGGCGCCTGCCCCAGGACGGGCGCATCAGCCTGCGGGTGCAGGGCAAGGAGCTGGACCTGCGCGTCTCCACCGTGCCCACCCTCTTCGGTGAAAGCGTGGTAATCCGGCTGCTGGACAAGGAGAGCGTGAAATTCGATTTCGGTTTCCTGGGTTTCGACGGCGAGCCGCTGGAACGTTTCAAGCACATCCTGGAAATGCCCCACGGCATCGTGCTGGTCACCGGCCCCACCGGGAGCGGCAAGTCCACCACCCTCTACACCGCCTTGAGCCGCCTCAACACCGCCGAGAAGAAGATCATCACCGTGGAGGACCCGGTGGAATACCAGATCGCCGGCATCAACCAGATCCAGGTGAAGCCGCAGATCGATCTCACCTTCGCCAGCGCCCTGCGCTCCATCGTGCGCCAGGACCCCGACATCATCATGGTGGGGGAGATGCGCGACCTGGAGACGGCACGCATCGCGGTGCAGTCGGCCCTCACCGGTCACCTGGTGCTCTCCACCCTGCACACCAACGACGCGGCCGGTGGCGTGACCCGGCTGCTGGACATGGGTGTGGAGGACTACCTGATCACCTCCACCATCAACGGTATCGTCGCCCAGCGGCTGGTGCGGCGGCTCTGTGACCGCTGCGCCGAAGCCTACGAGCCGCTGCCGGAGCTGGTCGAGGAACTGGAGCTGCAGGAGTTCGCCGGCGAAGACGGCAGGGTGCGGCTGCACCGCGCGGTGGGGTGCGAAGCCTGCGGCGGCAGCGGCTATCACGGGCGCCTGGCGCTCACCGAGGTGCTGGTGATGAACGACGACATCCGCCGCCTGGTGATGCAGCACGCCAATGCGGGCGAGATCCAGCAGGCGGCCATCGCCGACGGCATGGCCACCCTGCACCGCGATGGCCTGCGCAAGGCCGCGGTGGGGCTCACCACCCTCGAAGAGGTGGCGCGGGTGGCGGAGGAGTGATGGTGGTTTTCCCTGATCGTCATTCCGGCGCAGGCCGGAATCCAGTGGTGGGTTGGGCAAAGGAGCGTAGTGACGTGCCCAACAGAACGCCGAAAAATGCCCAACGGATCACCTGATGCCCCTGTTCCACTACAAGGCCGTCCGCCCTTCGGGCGAAGTGGTGGAAGGCGAACTCGAGGCCGCCGACGAAGCCGCCCTGGTGCGCCAGCTGCAGCAGGACGGCCTGCTGCCCATCCGCACCGGGCGCGCCGGCGGGGGGCTGAGGGGACTCTTCAGCCGCAAGGGACCCCGCATCGGCCAGGAGCAGGTGCTCCACTTCACGCGCGAACTGGCCACCCTCCTCGGGGCGGGCATGACCCTCGACCGCGCCCTGCAGATCCTCGCGGAGCTCTCCGACGACGAGGCCCTGGCGCAGATGATCGCCGGCATCCGGGAAAAGGTCCAGGGAGGTGACACCCTCTCCTCGGCCCTCGAGGCACAGGGAAAGACCTTCGGCTCACTCTACATCAGCATGGTGAAGGCGGGCGAAGCGGGTGGTGTGCTGCACGACGTGCTGGAACGCCTCGCCGACTACCTGGAGCGCTCCCAGGAACTGCGCGAGAGCATCCGCGCGGCGCTGGTCTATCCCATCATCCTGCTGGTGGTGGCCGGGCTCTCGGTGGTCGGGCTGCTGGTGTTCGTGGTGCCCCAGTTCAGCCAGATGTTCGAGGACATGGGCCAGGCACTGCCCCTTCCCACCCAGATCGTCGTCGCGGTGGGGAATGCGCTGCGAGGTTACTGGTGGGCCATCCTCGCCGGCGCGTTCCTGCTGGTGGCCTGGCTGCAGAGCTATTTTTCCCGGCCCGGGGTGAAGCAGCAGTGGGATGCCCGGCTGCTGAGGTGGCCGCTGCTGGGTGATCTCATCGCCAAGGTGGAGACGGCGCGCTTTGCCCGTACCCTGGCCACGCTCCTGCACAACGGCCTGCCGCTGCTCGCGGCACTAAACCTGGTCAAGGATGTCATAGGCAACAGCGTCATTGCCCAATCGGTGGAAGAGGCCACGGACAGTCTCAAGCTGGGCAAGGGGCTGGCCGATCCGCTCATCGAGCAGCAGGTGCTTCCGCCCCTGGCGCTGCAGATGATCAAGGTGGGCGAGGAATCGGGCAACCTCGAGCCCATGCTCAACAAGGTGGCGGACGTCTTCGACGGCGAAGTGCGGGCCAGCGTCAAGCGCATGCTCACCCTGCTGGAGCCTGCGCTCATCGTCGGCCTCGGCATCATCGTGGCGGGTATAATCGTCTCCATCCTGATGGCGGTGCTGAGCGCCAATCAGCTGGCGTTCTGATCGCTGTGGAGGTTGGAGCTTGCCGGAGATCAGCAGATTTTTTGGATGTGAAGCATGATACCTAGAGTCGTGGATTTCAAACTCGAGGGCGGATATCGTATCTGGCTGAAGTTTTCGGATGGGGTTTCGGGCCAGATCGATCTCGAGCCGGACTTGTGGGGCGAGATGTTCGAGCCGCTACGAGACCAGCAACTGTTCGAGTCCCTGAAGCTCGACCAGGAGCTCGGTACGCTGGTGTGGCCGAATGGCGCTGACCTTGCTCCAGAATATCTGTATCAGAAACTTTGCCCCGACTACCGGCTCAAATCCTCGCAAACCGACGCCGCCTGATCGAACCGGCTTCGTTGTCACTCAGATACATTTCAAGAGAATCCAGGATCCTATGAATAGAAGTAAACGACATTTGAACAAGGGCTTCACGCTCATCGAACTGCTGGTGGTGCTGGCCATCCTCGCCATGCTGGCGGGACTGGTGGGACCCAAGGTGATGGATGCGCTGGGCTCGTCCAAGTCCAAGGCGGCGAAGGTGCAGATCGAGGACCTTTCGGCGGCGCTGGACATGTACCGGCTGGACCTGGGCAACTACCCCAAGGAGCTGAGTGCCCTGGTGGAGAGCAGTGGCAGCAACTGGAACGGCCCCTACCTGAAAAAGAGGAAACTGCCCAAGGATCCCTGGGGCAACGACTATGTCTACCGCTTCCCCGGCGAACACGGTGACTTCGATATCGTCTCCTACGGGGCGGATGGTCAGCCGGGCGGCGAGGGCGACAACCGGGACATCACCAGCTGGGATTGATGCCCCGGGGTCCAACAGGCTCCCAGCACGGTTTCACGCTGCTGGAGCTGATCGTGGTGCTGGTCATTGCTGCCATCTTGATGACGGTGGTGCCGCCCATGATCTCCAGTGCCCTGCCCGGGGCGCAGTTGAAATCGGCGGCACGGCAACTGGCAGCGGGGCTGCGCAGCGCACGCAACCAGGCGCTGACCCGACGCCAGGAAACGAGTCTTGTGATCGATCTCGAAAAACACCGTTTCCGCGTGGGTGACCGCAAGCGCGATTACCCGATACCCGAGTCATTGAAGATCGACCTGTTCACGGTTGAAAGCGAACTGCTGGGCGAAAAGCGGGGCGGTATCCGCTTCTTTCCACAAGGTGGCTCCACGGGAGGGCGCATCACCCTCAGCAACGGTAAGCGCGCCTTCGGCGTGGACGTGGACTGGCTCACCGGCAAGGTACGCATTCTGCAGCTGGAGCCCGAGAGTTGAAGTCTCGTCGGCAACAGGGCTTTTCGCTGCTCGAGGTGCTGGTGGCCTTCGCCGTCCTGGCCATCTCCCTGGGGATCCTCTACCAGGCCTTCGGCGGCAGCCTGCGCAACCTGGGTACGTCGGGAAACTACGGCCGTGCAATGATCCTTGCCGAGTCGAGGCTTGCCGAGGCCGCGGCCAAAACGCCGCTGGAGACGGGCAGCCGGTCGGGCAGGGAGGGTGATTTCCGCTGGCGCGTGGAGGTCTCTCCCTACACAGAGGTCGAGGATCTGCCACAGACCTTCGAGCCGCTCGAGGTACTGGTGGAGGTCAGCTGGGAAGAGGGAAGCCGGAAACGGCACTTCCGGCTGCAGACGCTTCGGCTGAGGCGCAAATGAGCTCGGACCAAAGAGGTTTCACCCTGCTGGAACTGCTCATCTCCCTGGCGCTCATCGGCCTGATGGTGGTGCTGCTGTTCGGTGCGCTGCGATTCGGCAGCCTCGCCTGGGATGCGAGCGAGGCCCGCCTCGACAGGGATACCACCATCAGCCTCGCCTGGCAGTACCTTTCCGACCGCTTCAGGAACGCGCGCAATCTGAGCGCGCCCATCCCTTCGTCGAGCGGCGCCCACTTCTTTTTCGAGGGAGAGCGCGGAGCGGTGGAGTTCGTCAGTCCCATGCCGGCGTACCTGGGCAGTGGCGGTCTCTATATCATTCGCCTGCAGAAGGTGCGCAAGGCGGGAAAGGAGCAGCTGCTGCTGCGTCGCTGGCTCTACCATCCCGAGGTGCTGAGCGGAGAGTCGGAACTGCCGGAGTGGCGGCCGCTTTCCGAGGATGGCCCCTACCGTGAACAGAAGGAGCACCCGGAACTCCGTGCCTGGTACAGTGAATCGGTGCTGGTGGACGAAATCAAGACGGCACGGTTCTCCTACTACGGATTGCCGGCCCCGACCGATGAACAGGCGCAGTGGAGTGACGACTGGCAACAGCGTCGGCAACTGCCCATGCTGGTGCGCATGGAGGTAGAGGATGCAAAGGGGAAGTGGCCTGAAATGATCTTCGAGCTCCCGGGAAACTGAAGATGCAGCGGGAAAAGGGTATCGCGCTGGTACTGGTTCTCTGGGTAGTGGTGCTGCTGGGCGTGATCGCCGGGGCCATGAGCATGACCCAGCGCTCCGGCGTGGCCATGGTGAGCAACCAGAAGCTGGAGAGGGAAGGGCGTGCACTGGTCGATGCCGGGCTCAATTTCATGATGCTGCAACTCGACAATCGCAACAAGCCGGTGGAGGAGAACGCCTGGCCTGCCGACGGGATGCTTCATCCCTGGTCGTTCGCGGGACACCGCATCTGGATCGGCGCCGTGCCCGAAACCGCCCGCATCGACCTGAACCAGGCCGATGAATCGCTGCTGCTGGAGCTCCTGCAGAGCGTGGGCCTGGAAGAGGAACGGGCCATTGCCGTGCGCGACGCCATCCTCGACTGGCGCGATGCCGATGACGGAACGCGGCCCCAGGGCGCCGAGGACGACGCCTACCTGGAGGCGGGACGGCCCGTTGGGGCCGGCGACGGCCGTTTCCTCTCGGTGGAGGAGCTGCAGCAGGTGCAGGGTGTATCGGCAGGGCTCTACAAAAAGCTGGCGCCCTTGTTGACCGTGAATGCCCGGCAACGTACAGTCAATCCCGCATTCGCATCCCGGGCGGTGCTGCAGGCCATACCGGACCTGGACCCTGCACTCCTGGACCAGTACCTGCTGGAGCGTCGACAGGCGCTGCAGGAGGGCGCGCCGGTTCCGCCACCACCTGCGGGTGCCGCCTTTTTCAGCAACGCGACCGGCAGCCGCTTCCGGCTCTTTGCGCGGGTGGAGATGCCCGGCGAGGTCGTGGTACAGGGGGAGTCCGTCATCGACATACAGATCCGCACCAACCACGGCTATCCCGTGTTGCGCCGCAGCTGGGGAACGATCTCGGCGCTGGGCACGGCGGCAGCTCCGGACGGGGAAGAGGACTGACCCTTGGCCGCTGCCCTGAACTCCCGGCTGGCCCGTTTTCGCCAGGAGCTGGTGGCCTGCCTGCCGGAGCGGTGGCGCAACCGCATCGGCTCGAAGGCCGCGCCCTATATCCTGAAGATCGGGGAGCGCGGCAGCAAGGCCGTTCTGTGGCGCGATGGGCACCGGCTGCACGAGGTCGAGCTGGATTCCCTGGCTACGGACACCACCCTGGCGGCCCTGCTGAATGCCCGGGAATATCCGCTGGTGCTGGAACTGCCGGCAGCCTGGGTGCTGCGTCGCAAGATGTCCTTGCCGGTAGCCGCGCGTGAAAACCTGAAGCAGGTGATCGGTTTCGAAATCGACCGGATCACCCCCTTCCAGGCGGACCAGGTGCTGTTCGACTACCGGGAGCTGGCCGAAAGGGGTTCGGAAAGCGACCTGCTTGGCGTGGAGGTGGCCCTGGTGCCCCGCAAGCGGGTCCAGCCCTGGCTGGACGGGCTGCGGCAGGCCCACATCCAGCTGGACCGCATGACCGGCGGCGTAGACGGGGAGGCCTTCAACCTGCTGCCGCCGGAACTGCGCGCCCGACCCGACTTCGGGCGCATGGCCCTCAAGGCACTGCCGGCCCTCGTCCTCTTGCTGCTGCTGGCCGCGGTGCTGCTGCTGCCGCTGTGGCAGGCGCAGAAAGTGGTCGCCGGGCTTCAGCGGGAGGAACAGGGGCTGCGTCACCAGGCCGGCCAGGTGCTCAAGCTGCGCGAGCGCCTGCAGCAGCAGTTGACCGAGCTGGAGAAGATCCGCGATCACTGGCAGTCGGTGCCCCCGCCGCTGGAGGTGCTGCAGGTGCTGACCCGCCTGTTGCCGGACGACACCTACCTGCAGCAGCTGGATATCAAGGGCAAGCGGCTGGTCGTGCGCGGGCTCTCCGGGCAGGCTTCCGCGCTCATCGGGCTGCTGGAGCGTTCCCCGGCCTTCGACGAACCGCATTTCCTCTCCCCGGTCACCCAGCAGCGGGGCAAGGAGCTGTTCCAGCTGGAAGCGCAGATCAGGACGCCGTTTCCCCGTGACACGCTGAACGAAAAGCCGGCGCCTGCCGGAAAGACGAATGGAGCAGGGGCCGATGGCTGAAAGCACCACGGCACAGGGAAAAGCCCACTGTGGCCTCTATCTCTCCGGCCTGCTCCTGCTGCTCGTACTGCTCCCCGCACTGGTGCTGGTGCCGTGGTGGTTGCAGTGGAACAGCTACCGGGAGACGGCCAGCGAGGTTGCGCAGCGGATCGCCAGGTACCGAACCCTGCTCGACAGCCGCGGTGAGCTGAAGGCCCGCCTCGGCAGTCTGCGCAAGCAGTTGAAGGCAGGCGGCTACTTCATCGAGGCCGGCAACACCGAGCTGGCCGCGGCGCGCATGCAGCAGTTCGTGAAAGAGGCGGTGGAGAAGGCCGGCGGCACCCTGGTGAGCACGCAGAACCTGGCCGGCCATGAAACCGGCCAGCTGCAGCCGATCGAGATCAGGGTGCGCATGAAGGGGGACGTGGAATCGCTTGCCAGGGTATTGCTGGCGCTCGAAGCGAGCCGGCCGGTGATGACCGTCGAAGACCTCTCCATCCGCAGCCGGCGCACGGTGAGGGGGCGCAGGAAGAACCGCGTGGAAGGCTACAGCCTGGACGCCAATTTCAGGGTGGTCGGCTATCTCGCGGAGGTGTCGCCGTGAAAAAAGCCTACCTGGCCTTCGGCCTTCTCCTGCTGATCGTGCTGGCGGCGCTGGTGTCGATGCCGGTAAAGGTCCCGCGGATCCAGCCGGCACCACCGTCGCAGGGTCCGGCAGAAGCGGTCACGGAACTGCTCGACAGCATCGGTCGCATGCCGGGGTTCGTGCCATCGGATGTCCCCCCCGAGATCGTGCAGCGTCCGCTCTTTTTCAAGGAGCGGAGGCCGCCCGAGGAGGGAGCGGCGCCGCTGACCGACGCTCCGGCGCCCCGGTCGGGCAAGGCCGGTGCTCCGCCCAAGGTCGAGCTGAAGGCCGTGGTGGGGGTCGGCAAGGAGCTCTTTGCGCTGGTCACCTTGAAGGGAAAAAAGGATATCCAGCGCCTCGAGCCGGGCGCGGAGATCGAAGGCTGGCGGGTGGAAGAGATTCACCAGGACAGGCTGGTCCTCGGCAGCGGTTCGGAGCGCAAGGAGGTGCTGCTGAGGAGCTACAAGCCCTACGTGCCGAAGGGCGGGCGGGTGAAGCCGTCGCGGAAACCGGCAGGGAGACGGCAGGCGTCCAGGAGCCAGTCGGTCACGGGGAAAAGGGCGGTCGTCGCCAAGCAGGGAGTTCGGCCGCGCAAACCGTAGCGGGCGATTTCGAGGTCGCCCGCCTCCGCGTCGCCCGGCGAGCCCTGATCAATTCCGCTGACATAGGGTGATATGTTAGAGTTCGCGTTTGATTTGTCTGTGGGCGGGTTGGAACGATAACGTGAGCATCGTGCTGCGTCTGTTGGATCGGGGAATGGCCAGGGGGGCGCTGATCGCCCTGGTGGTGCTGCTCGCCGGCTGCGAGAGCCTGCTGGAACTCCCCGGCTTCGGACGCGCCGGCGCCGGTCAACGAAGTGAGCGGTGCGGTGAACGTGGAGCCGGGCACTGAGCTCTCCCGTTCCATCAAGCGCACATTGAAAGAGCCGGCGCAGACCGCTGCTGCGGGAGCCGGGTGGCAGGTCAAGGGCAGCGGCCGGTTCATCGACGAGAAACCGCTGAAGCACCCCGAGACCGCCAAGCTCCCCACCTTCGATGATAAGAAGGAGATCACCCTGAATTTCGAGAACACCGACATCCGCGAAGTGGTGAAGGTGATCCTCGGCGACATGCTCAAGCTCAA
>QNZQ01000108.1 GCA_003972985.1 Gammaproteobacteria bacterium
CCGCATCAAGGCGATCAAGGTTCGGAGCCATGGCTTCCGCAACAAGGAGCGCTTTGCCAACGCCATTTACTTCCACCTTGGCGGACTCGATCTCTACCCAGAGGCCATCAGCCAGCAACTGTTACCCACCTGATTTGGTGAAGAGCCCTTTTCTCAACCCGGTTTCGCGCCGGATCTGGGAAGAGAAGTACCGCTACCGGGACGAGAACTCCATCGCCGACACCTGGCAGCGGGTAGCCCGTGCCGTGGCCGCCGTGGAGGAGAAAGAGGCGAGTCGCTGGGAGCAGCGCTTCCTGGACCTGCTCGAGGACTTCTGTTTCCTGCCCGGCGGCCGCATCCTCGCCGGCGCGGGCACGAAGCGCAGGGTGACGCTGTTCAACTGCTTCGTCATGGGCGTCATCGAAGACTCCATGGACGGCATCTTCCAGGCGCTGAAAGAGGGCGCGCTCACCATGCAGCAGGGTGGCGGCGTGGGCTACGACTTCTCCACCCTGCGCCCCAGGGGAACGCCTGCACGCGAGACCGGCACCATCGCCTCGGGACCCGTCTCCTTCATGCGCATCTGGGATGCCATGTGCCAGACGCTGCTCTCCACCGGCAACCGCCGCGGCGCCATGATGGCCACGCTGCGCTGCGATCATCCCGACATCGAGGAGTTCATCACTGCCAAGCAGCAGCCCGGCGAACTGCGCTGCTTCAATCTCTCCGCCCAGGTGACGGACGCCTTCGTCGCCGCCGTGGAAGCCGATGAGGAGTGGCCGCTCTGCTTTCCGCTCGTTTCCGATGCAACATCCGGCGAGGTAGACATCGTCGAGCGGCTCTGGAGCGGCCACGACAGCCCCATACCCTGCTGGGTGGTGCGGCGCCTGAGTGCCCGCGCACTGTGGCAACGGCTCATGGAGGCCACCTACGATCACGCCGAACCCGGGGTGCTCTTCATCGACCGTATCAACGAACTGAACAACCTGGGCTACCGCGAGCGAATCAGCGCCACCAATCCCTGCGGCGAGATCCCCCTGCCCCCCTACGGTGCCTGCGACCTGGGCTCCATCAACCTGGTGCGGTTCGTCGAGCATCCTTTCACCACCAGGGCCAGTCTCGACCTGCAGGCCATCGAGGCCACGGTTAGGGATGCGGTGCGCTTCATGGACGACGTCATCGACCTCTCCCGCTTTCCCCTGGAAGCACAGCAGGCGCAGGCGCGGGGAAGCCGGCGCATCGGCCTCGGTCTCACCTGCCTGGCCGATGCGCTGATCCTGCTGGGATTGCGCTACGACAGCGACACCGGGGTGCGCGAGGCGGAGCGCATCATGCAGCACATCTGCGAAGCCGCCTACGACGCCTCCACCGGGCTGGCGCGGGAAAAGGGCGCCTTTCCCTGGCTGGAGAAACCGGCCTACATGGAACGGCCCTTCATCCGCTCCCTGCCCGCCGCGATCCGCAAGCAGATCGCCAGCCATGGCATCCGCAACAGTCATCTCAACGCCATCGCCCCCACGGGCACCATCAGCCTGCTGGCCAACAACCTGAGCAGCGGCATCGAACCCGTCTTTTCCCGGGTGCAGCAGCGACGCATGCTGGGCTCCGACGGGCGCTACCACGACTACCAGCTGCCGGACTACGCTTGGCAACTGTGGCAATCGGAGCATCCCGGTGAACCGGCACCGGATGCCTTCGTCACCGTCGAGGCGCTGCAGCCCGAGCACCACCTGCGCATGCAGGCCGCCCTGCAGAAGCACGTGGACAATGCCATTTCCAAGACCATCAATATCCCGCCCGACTATCCCTTCGAACGGTTCCGCGATCTCTACCGGGAGGCCCACCGGCTGGGACTCAAGGGTTGCACCACCTTCCGGCCGAACCCGGTCACCGGTTACATCCTGGGCAGCGATCACAGGCCCGAATCCCACTGTTGTTCACTGGAGAGGGAAAGCGACTGAGGACCGACCCTGTGTCACCCGGATGACGTGATCTAAGTTGGGCAGGCCGGGCACCTGCTCGAAAAACCGCCGTGAATACATCCATGGCCGCTCCCGGCATCCTGCCTCCCGCGGCACTCACACATCCCTGTGCATCGTAGGCTCTGCGTCGGCATGACCTCCAGGGACGGAGGAAATGCTGGAAATGTCGGGAACATTTCCAGTGCCCTGCCTCCGAAGTTTTCCGACCAGGTACCCGCCCCGTTTTTCATATAGCTTACGTCATCCTGTTGTGTCACTCCGTGGTGCTGCAGGAAAAACCCGCTCTGTGGTAACATCTGCGGCTTGTTGACAAACCGGAACCTCGAGCGGGGAATCGCCGTAATGAAGAAAACGACACTGCTCTATAGCGCATTTTTCGCAACCCTCCTTCTGCTCAGCGGCTGTGGCGGCGGGGGTGCCAAGGTGCAGTCTTCGGTGACCACGACCACCATGGGACAGGAACTCCAGGACCTGGAGGAGAGCTATAAGAAAGGCCTGCTCACCGAGGACGAGTACAAGAAGGCGCGCAAGGCCATTCTCAAGCGCTACCAGTAAGCGAAGCACCCTTCGGCAAAAAGAAAGCTGCGTAACCTCCCGATTACGCAGCTTTCCCGATTTTGCTCTGTCCCTTCCTGCGATACGGAAGAGGATTTTTTTCCAAGGATCGGAGGCTATTTCACCTCGACCTTCTTCGTCCCCGCCTTGCCGGCCTTGGGCAAGATCACATGCAGGATGCCATCCTTGACCTTGGCCTTGGCCTTGGTGCCGTCCACCTCGGCCGGCAGCGGAATGGTACGCACGTAGCTGCCGGTAACAATCTCCCGCTGGACGTAGTTTTCGCGCTCTTCCTTCTTCTCCTCTTTCGTCGAGGCCTTGATGGTGACGGAACGATCCGTGGCCGTCACTTCGACATCTTCCTTTTTCACACCGGGAAGCTCCGCGCGAACCACGATCTTCTTGCCCTTGTCCAGGACATCCACCCTCGGCATCTGCATGTCGAAATCGGCCAACGTGGGCATCTCCCACTGCGCGGGTTGCAGCCAGTTACCCTCGAGCAGTGCGTCGAAACGGCGCTCCAGGTCGGCCAGCTGTTTCTCGAAGTTTGCCAGGGGGCCTGCCGCGGTCTTGCCTGCCTTGGCGATGGCCTTGCCCTTTTCCTTGTTCTTTGCTTTCTTTGCCATGGTGTTGCTCCTCTATGGATCGGGTAGTGGAAATTCCAGCTAGTAGATGGGTCGGAACTGCCCGAATTTCAATTGATCTGGATCAACCGCAACCGTTTAAAGAGGCAAGGAACGGGTACAGCAGATCAGAAACCACTGCCGCCCAGGGCCAGGTAACTGTCGAGACGCTGGCCGAAGACCCGGTTCTGCACATAGGCGAGCTTTCCCGCAATCTCGGCCAGTTCGATCTGTGCCTTCAGGATATCCGTGAGGTCGGCACGACGTGCACTGTACCGGGCACGCAGCTTGTTGACCTGGCGACGGGCCTCCTGCTGCGCACTCTGCAGGTTGGAGCGCTGCCCCAGCAGCTGTCGGCCCACATGCAGAAATCCCCGGACCTCCCTGAGTGCGTGCACCAGGGTTTCCAAAAAGGCCTCCAGCTCTTCCCCTTGTACTTCCATGCCTGAAGGCAGGTTCAGCGCTTCCTGCAGTTTTTCCGGCTTGTACCGGCTCCATCTGCTCAGGGTGCGCGTTGGACGTCCGCCCTTCGATGTGAGCGGGAGTTCCGGCAGCAATTGTGCGGGCTCCGCTGCCACGGCGCCACCTTCCACCAGGGCGAAGGCGCTGCGATACACATCGGGGCGGTTGGCCAGCAGTCGCATGGGCAGACCACCCGGCACTGGCTTGACCGAAGCCTTCTGCTCCACCCGGATGCCCTTGTTTCCGGTAAGCACCACCAGCGCCTTGTGGGCCAGGCGTTCGGCCCTTTGCAGCTGCCTGGCCCGACCATCGACGCGCGCCAGCTCCTTGCGCGTGGCGAGCAGGCCGTCATGGTTTCCCCGCTCCAGCTGCTTGCTGGTGCGGTGACGGTCCAGGACCTGCTGGTAGAGATCGCGCACTTCGTCAGCACGCTGACGCAGCTGGCGCACTCCTTTCTCGTAGAACCACGCCTTGGCAATCTGCGCCGCCAGCGAACGGCGGGCCGCCAGCAGGTCGAGTTCGTTTACTTCCGACGGGGTGGAGTCCGCGCTTTTGCTGGAGGAACCCAGTCGCTTCCACAATGCCTGCTCCCAGCGGGTCTCGAAAGCAGCACCGCCGGCCTTTCGGTAGCCGTAGAGCGCGGATACGATATCGCGTGCCTGCCGGGTGTAGCGCCTTGCCTGCTCCAGCCGCGCCAGGGTCTTTTCCAGCGTGGCCGGGGAGGCTGCTCCCTTGCGTGCATGCTTTCGCAGTTCCGCTCCCTGCAGGCGCGAAATCAGGCTTTCCAGCTCCTGCTTACGGTTGGCGGAATCCTGCCACCGTTGCTCCAGGGAACGCTGCACCGGCCGGGGTTTCTCGACGACCTGCGCTTCTGGCTTGGGAGGGCTGGTCTGGCAGCCCACCAGGAGCAGCGCCCCCAGCAGCGGCAACAGCAGTTTTCCTTTCAGCACGGGCAAGGCTCCTGATCCCTCTTGGCTCTACAATGATTTTTCAGGAAAAAACCGGAAAATCGGGATCAGGTGGCGTCGATGGGCAGGGCGCAGACATCTGCGACCTGTTTCAGCGCATCGCGATCGAGAAGGCGAACGTGACTCCCCCTGATCTCCAGTACTTCCCTGGATTTCAGGTTCTTGATTATGCGGGAAAAGGTTTCGGGTTTCACCGAAAGGCGGGAAGCAATGACGTGTTTTGGGACATCAAGCTCAAATTCGGCGCTATTTTCGGGTGCCTGCGACAGCAGGAATGCCGCAACCCGGCAGGTGGCGCTGTGCAGCGAAAGGTCGTCGATCTCGCGGATGAGCGCACGCAGGCGGAAGCTCATATCCGCCAGCAGTGCCAGGCAGAGCTCCACCGAGTCGCGCAGCAGCGTCAGAAAATCCTCCGCGTCGACACTCACCACGGTGGTTTCACCCAGCGCCTGTGAACCGACCAGGTAGCGCGGCGCATTGAGGAACATGAGCGCCTCGGCAAAGATATTGCCGGCATCCACCAGCTCGATCACCTTCTCGTTACCTTCCGGGGCCAGGCGAAAGAGCTTGATGCGCCCCTGTACCACCAGGTAGAAGCGGGTTGCCGGATCACCCTGCTGAAACAGGGACTGGCCATCGGCCAACTGCACCATTTTCGACCGCGACGCCACACGCTTCAGCTGCTCCTCGGTGAGACGCTGAAACAGGTAATGTTTTTTAAGTTCTTCTTCCATTCTTTCGCGTATCCGGAGAAAATCGGTGCACGGACCTGACGGCTGAAAGGTCCTGCCGGGGCTGAATTAAGGCCAAATCGATTATAGCAATTGACCTGTGTCAAAGCGCATTTTATGCATTCTGGCACAGTATCGTTACCTGAATTTCATCAAGGGAGAAAACTGTTATGGCACAGGCATTTACCAAAGCCATGGCGAGAAACATATTCTACGGGGGAACGGCGTTCTTCTTCCTCCTGTTTCTGGCCCTGACTTTCCAGACCCACTCCGCGCTACCCGAGCTGGACAACCGTAACGCGCTGACCGGTCCACAGGGCGAGATGATCGCCAAGGGCAAGCAGGTGTGGGAAGAGAACGACTGCATCGGTTGCCACACCCTCCTGGGTGAAGGTGCCTATTTTGCACCTGAACTGGGCAACGTCTACAAGCGTTTCGGCAGCACCGACGCCATCAAGGGCTTCATTGCCAGCCGTCCGAAGGATGGCGTACCCGGACGTCGCAGCATGCCCCAGTTCAACCTGAGCGAAGAGGAGCTCACTGCGATAGCCGAGTTCCTGAAGTATGTCTCCGAGATCAAGACGGCCAGGAACTGGCCGCCCAATACTCAGGGCTGATTCATTCCAACAGGTTTTCCAGGAGCAATAATCATGAAATACAAATCACAGAAGGTTGCAAAGCTATACTTCATTGCAGCCATCGGGCTGTTCGTGGGTCAGATCCTGTTCGGTCTGATCATCGGCGCGCAATACATCTGGGGTGATTTCCTCTTCCCCGAGATTCCTTTCAACGTGGCCCGCATGGTCCACACCAACCTGCTGATCGTCTGGCTGCTGTTCGGCTTCATGGGGGCAGCCTACTACCTGGTGCCCGAGGAGGCGGAAACCGATCTGGTGATGCCCTGGCTGGCCAATCTGATGTTCTGGATCTTCCTCACCGCCGGCGCTGCCACCATTCTCGGTTACCTGCTGGTGCCCTACGCCCAGCTGGCCGAGCTGACCAAGAACGAGTTGCTGCCCACCATGGGACGCGAGTTCCTCGAGCAGCCGACCATCACCAAGATCGGTATCGTCATCGTGGCGCTCTCCTTCCTGGCCAACATCGGGCTGACCATCCTCAAGGGGCGCAAGACCGTCATCAACCTGGTCCTGTTGATGGGCATGACCGGTCTGGCCGTGTTCTTCCTCTTCGCCTTCTACAATCCCGTAAACGTGGTACTCGACAAGTACTACTGGTGGTGGGTCGTGCATCTGTGGGTTGAGGGCGTCTGGGAACTGATCCTCGGCTCCATCCTCGCCTTCATCCTGATCAAGACCACCGGCGTGGACCGCGAGGTGATTGAGAAGTGGCTCTACGTGATCATCGCCATGGTCCTGATCACTGGCATCATCGGTACCGGTCACCACTACTACTGGATTGGTACTCCGGCGTTCTGGCAATGGTGGGGCTCCATCTTCTCCGCCATGGAACCGATTCCCTTCTTCATGATGACCGTGTTCGCCTTCAACATGGTGAACAAGCGCCGCCGCAATCATCCCAACAAGGCAGCAGTGCTGTGGGCCCTGGGAACTGCGGTTATGGCCTTCCTCGGTGCCGGTGTTTGGGGCTTCCTGCACACCCTCTCCCCGGTGAACTACTACACCCACGGCACCCAGATCACGGCAGCCCACGGCCACATGGCTTTCTATGGCGCCTACGTGATGATCGTGCTGGCCATGATCTCCTACGCCATGCCCATGCTGCGCGGTCGTGAAGCGGCCAACAGCACAAAGTCGCAGGTCTTGGAGATGTGGGGTTTCTGGCTGATGACCATCTCCATCGTGTTCATCACCCTGTTCCTCACCGGTGCCGGCATCCTGCAGGTGTATCTGCAGCGTTTCGCCGACAACCCCATGCCCTTCATGGTGGTGCAGGAGAAGATCCAGTTGTTTTACGCACTGCGTGAGATCGCTGGTTTCATCTTCCTCTCCGGTCTGCTGATCTACATCGTCAGCTTCTTCGTCGGCTCGAAGGAGCCCGAAGCCACGATCGAAGGCGAAGTGGTGCCTACCTGACCCTGGCTTGAGCACCGGTACCGGGCATTCCGGTACCGGTTGCGAATTGCCATGTAACCTGCAAGGCGGATGAACTATCATCCGCCTTGTTCAATTTCGGGCTCGAGAAACACTATGACCGGTATGGAAAAAAACCGCTGGCCACCCGGGGACCTGGTGATCTGGATCTTCATCATGGCGGAGCTGCTGGTGTTCGGTGTCTTTTTCACCGCCTACGCCTTCACCCGCGCCCACAACGTGGAGCTGTTCGATACCTACCAGCTCACCCTGGATCGCAACGCCGCACTGATCAATACCCTGGCACTGATCACCAGTTCCTACTTCGTGGTGCGCGCCGTGGCCGACATCCGTGCCGACGACAGCCGGGGCTGCTTCCGCTGGCTGCTCGCAGCCCTGGGCATGGGACTGCTGTTCCTGGTGGTGAAGGGACTGGAATACAAGCACCATTTCTCCCTTGGCATCGACCTGAGCACCAACACCTTCTACATGTTCTACCTGTCGCTCACCTTCTTCCATTTCCTGCACGTGGTCCTGGGCATGGTGATCCTGCTGGCCGTGGCACTGAAGGCACGCAAGGGTGGCTACAGTGCTGCCGAGCACACCGGCGTGGAAACGGGCGCCAGCTACTGGCACATGGTGGACCTGGTGTGGATGATCCTGTTCCCGCTCGTCTACGTGATGAGGTAACTGGCCATGACGACCAAGAAAATGTTTTTGCGTCCCTGCACCTGGGTCTATCTCTTCCTGCTTTCCCTGACGTTCGTCACCTGGTTCATCGGTGTGAACAATCTCTCCGGGCGGGCATTCGCTTTCACGGTGCTTGGCTTCGCCCTGATCAAGGGACAGCTCATCGGCGACTATTTCATGGGCCTGAAGCAGGTGGCCGGCCCCTGGCGCTGGGTGATCTTCGTCTGGTTGCTGCTGATCGGCAGTCTCATCACCGCCGCCTTCTGGAAAACTCTGTGAGGAACCCTACTTGAACAGCACCAATCCGCCCTTCTACCTGCCCCAGGGCAACGAGATCAGCCTCTTCGAGCACGCCTGGCAGAACCAGCTGCCGGTGATGATCAAGGGCCCCACCGGTTGCGGCAAGACGCGTTTCATCGAGCACATGGCGGCACGCCTGGGACGCCCGCTGCATACCGTCTCCTGCCACGACGACCTCACTGCAGCGGACCTGGTCGGACGTCACCTCATCGGCGATTCCGGCACCTTCTGGGTGGACGGCCCCCTCACCCGCGCGGTGCGCGAAGGCGCCATCTGCTACCTCGACGAGGTGGTGGAGGCACGCAAGGACACCACCGTGGTGATCCACCCCCTCACCGACGACCGCCGCATCCTGCCCATCGAGCGCACCGGCGAAACCCTGAAGGCCCCGCCGGAGTTCATGCTGGTGGTCTCCTACAATCCGGGCTATCAAAACCTGCTCAAGGGGATGAAACCCTCCACCCGCCAGCGCTTCGTGGGCATGAGCTTCCATTTTCCCGACGCGGAACTGGAGCAGCGCATCCTCGTCGAAGAGACAGGCATCCGGGAGAAACAGGCCGCAGCGCTGGTAAAACTGGCCGAGTCCTTGCGGGTACTCAAGGATCACGACCTGGAGGAGGCCGCCTCCACGCGGCTGTTGATCTATGCCGCGCGCCTCATCAACAGCGGCATGGATTCCGCGGAGGCCTGCCTGGCAGCCATGGCCGAGCCTCTCACAGACGACGAGGAGACCCTGAGGGCGCTCACCGAAATCATCACCATAAGCTTTCCCGGAGGTTGAATCATGACCCGGACAGAAGAAAAAACCGACGGCAAGGGACTGGCCATCGCTGCCGAAAGTCTATTTCTGCTCAACCTGCTCTTTCCCGTGCTACCCCTGATCGTACTCGGCTTCCTCTATTTCAGGCACCGCAACAGTCCGCGCCTGCTGGTGGAGTGCCACGTGAAGCAGACCTGGATCATGGCCCTGCTGAGCACGGCACTGTTCGTCATCATCAACCTGGTGGCTTACTGGATGGGGGGCTACCAGAGCCTCGACAACCTCGTCAGCATCCACAGCCTGGTGGCACTCGAAGCCTACACCCTGCTGGTGATCCTGCCCTTTGCCGTACCCGGCCTGCTGGGTCTGACCAAGGCCATGTCGGGCCAGTGCTACCGCTTCCCGTTCCTGGGCAAGTTCCTCTGAACTCATGAACGACTCCTTCGAACTGGCACAGCCCGCTCCACTCTCCTCGACCCGCTTTGGGCTGACTCTTCGCCAGCGGCGCCTGCTGCTGAAGATCGCCTTCTTCACCCTGTTCGTGGTGGCACCACCTCTGGACATCTTCCGGTTCGACCTGGAGAAGAACAACCTCATCCTCTTCGGACAGGACTGGACCCTGGGCTTTCCCGAGTATCACCTGGGGCTCATCTCCCTCGGCCACCTGATGTGGAACCTGTTCTGGAAAGCCTTTCTGCCGATTCTGGGGGTCGGCGCCCTGCTCATCTACACCGCCTGGCGCTGGGGCCGACTCTACTGCGGCTGGCTATGCCCCCACTTCTCGGTGGTGGAGACGGTGAACGCGCTCATGAACCGCGCCAGCGGCAAGCCCACGCTGTGGGAGAAGAACCCGCTGCCGCGTGAACTCCCCGATGGCAGCCTGCGGCCGCGCAACCGCTGGTACTGGATACCCACCTTCATCGCCATCTTCGGCTTCGCATTTCTCTGGGCGGTCTCCTTCATCACCTACCTGCTTCCGCCCCAGGAGATCTATCACAACCTGTTCACCGGTCAGCTCACCCCCAATCAGCTCCGTTTCATCGTCGCCGTGACGGTGGTACTCACCATCGAATTCACCTTCGCACGCCATCTCTTCTGCCGCTTCGGCTGTGCCGTCGGCATCTTCCAGAGCCTGGCCTGGATGAGCAATCGCAAGGCCATGACCATCGGCTTCAACCGCACCCAGGCGGCCGACTGCCAGGACTGCAACAACGCCTGCGACAACGCCTGCCCGGCCCGCCTCAAGCCACGCACCCTGAAGCGCAAGATGTTCACCTGCACCCAGTGCGCCGAGTGCATCGTTGCCTGCACCCAGGTGGAGGCGCGCAAGGGCAAGCCCGGCCTGATCCAGTGGGTGGAGGGTTCCTGCGCCCAGCACAAGATCGACGGGAGAAGCAATGACCCGGCGTGTTTCTGACCTGCTGGAGCTGGTCGAACTCGAAGAGAAGGTCGGCGGCTGGTGGCACCGCTTCATAACCCGTCACAGCGAGGAACGCCATCCCGATGCCGGGGTGAGACTGGAACAGGTCCAGCACCTGCTGGGCATCTGGTTCCGTGCCCTGGGCGGAGACAGTGCCCTGGAGATCGCCGGCGCCGATGCCACCTCCATGAACGTGCGCCGCAACCTGCTGCAGCGCATGGCCGGCACCCACCGCAGGTTCCAGCTCGCCTGGCGGGACGACAACGCCCTGCGGCTTCCCCCGGTCATCGACATCTTCCCCGACACCGACCTCAACCTCAACCGCAACCTCTACCTGTGGCTGGCAGCGCTCGCCGCCATGGAAGAGCCCGGTGACAGCGATCCCTGGTTCCGCCACAACCAGCGCCTCACCCTCGCGGCCCTGGAGCGCTATCCCGGCCTTTGGAACCGATACCAGGAACTGGTCCGCGCCCACCTGCAGCAGCGTCCCCACCCGCAGAAATTGCCGGTCGACGAGCGGCAGCAGGAGCTGGCGATCCGCGAGGCGCTCATCGAGCCTGGTAGCCTGGAGACCCTGCCCGCCGCTTCCCGCCCCCCTGCCCCGGTACCGCTCTGGCTTCACCCCAACCCGCCTGCACCGACGGTGATGCCAGCGGTGGAGCCGCCCGCCGACCCGGAGGCCAACCGCAGCCGGTCCCGGGAGCTGGAAGAGGTGCCACGCAAGCAGACCGAGCAGGCGGACCAGCCCGAGAGCGACCGCGGCCTCATCACGGTGCGCATGGAGAACATCTTCTCCTGGGGCGAGCACGTACACGTGGACCGCGGCACCGACGACGAGGAGGACGAGACGCGCGCCGAGGAAGTGGCCCGTGACCTGGACAAGATCAGCGTCACCCGCCAGGGGAAAGCGGCCAAGACCCGTCTCAAGTTCGACCTGGACCTGCCCTCCGAATCCGAAGACGACCTCGTCCTCGACGACGGCCTCCTGCTGCCCGAATGGCACTGGAAACAGCGGCGCCTGATTCCCGACCACTGCCGGGTGGTGGAGCTCATCGCCGCCGACGCCGAGCCCATTCCCCTGCCCGAGCGGCTGAAGAAGACGGCCACGAGGCTGCGCAGCCAGTTCCAGGCCCTGGCCCCCGCACGCACCTGGTACAAGGCCCGGCCCGACGGCACCGAGGTGGACCTGGACGCCTACCTGCGTTACCGCACCGACCGTGCCAGCGGCTGCAACGTGCCCGCCGACAATCTCTACCGGGAGATGCGTGCCGGCGCGCGGGATCTTGCCTGCCTGCTGCTGGCGGACCTCTCTCTCTCCACCGACACCTGGATCAGCGATCATGCCCGGGTGCTCGACGTGATCCAGGACAGCCTCTATCTCTTTGCCGAGAGCCTCGCCGCTACCGGTGACCAGTTCGGCATCTACGGCTTCTCCTCGCGCAAGCGCGATCCCATCCGCATGCACCTCATAAAGCATTTCGACGAACGCTACAGCGGCCGGGTGCGCGGCCGCATCGCCACGCTCAAACCGGGCTACTACACCCGCCTGGGCGCCGGCATCCGCTACGCCACCGAAGTGCTCAAGGTGCAGGGCGCCGGACGCCGCCTGCTGCTGATCCTCACTGACGGCAAGCCCAACGACCTGGACCAGTACGAGGGACGCTACGGCATCGAGGACACCCGCCATGCCGTCCAGGCAGCGCGCAACCTCGGCTTCCACCCCTTCTGCGTCACCATCGACCCCAAGGGCAACGACTACCTGCCTCACCTCTTCGGCAGCACCGGCTACGTGGTGATCCACGACCCCACCGAACTGCCGGCGGAACTGCCGCTGCTCTACGCCCGCCTCACAGCGCACCAGTAACGCCGCCCATGCCGCTGCCCGTCGAACACGTCATGCCGGAGCTGTTCGAGGCACTGGTACAGAGTCACGCCGTACTCGCCTCTCCGCCGGGCTCGGGCAAGACCACGCGGGTACCGCTGGCACTGCTGCAGCAGCCCTGGCTGTCCGGAAAGAAGATCCTCATGCTGGAACCGCGCCGCCCGGCGGTACGCATGGCCGCCGCCTACATGGCCGGACAGCTCGGGGAGAAGCCTGGCGAGACCGTGGGCTACCGCATGCGCATGGAACGCCGCGTGGGCCCGCATACACGCATCGAGGTGCTCACCGAAGGGCTCTTCATCCGCAAGCTGCAGGAGGATCCGGAACTCACCGGCGTGGGGCTGGTCATCTTCGACGAATTCCACGAGCAGTCGCTCGATTCGGAGCTGGGCCTGAGCCTCTGCCTGGACGTGTGCGACGCCCTGCGTGAGGAGCTGCGGCTGCTGGTGATGTCGGCCACCCTGGACGAGCAGGCCGTGGCCGATCTCATCGGCGGCAAGGCCATCGTCTCCGATGGCGGCCTGCATCCCGTCACCCTGCACCACCTCTCCCGCTCCGCCGGCAGGGAGGTCCTTCCCGCCACGCACAGGCTGATCCATCGCGCCCTCCGGGAACAGGAGGGCGACGTCCTGGTCTTTCTGCCGGGCAAGGGGGAGATCAACCGCCTCGAGGCAAGACTGAAGGAAGAGTTGGTCCCCGCGGATCTCTTCCAACTGCACGGCGAAATGGACGCCGCCAGCCAGGCACTGGTACTGACCCCGCAACCGGCGCACCGCCGCCGCGTGATCCTGGCCACCGACGTGGCGGAGACCAGCCTCACCATCGAGGGCATCTCCAGCGTCGTTGACAGTGGGCTGGCGCGCAAGCCGGTATTCGATCCCAACAGCGGCCTGAGCCGGCTCACCACCCAGCCCATTCCGCAGGCCTCCGCAAGCCAGCGTGCCGGTCGCGCCGGACGGCTGGGTCCCGGCACCTGTTACCGCGCCTGGACGGAAACCGAGCACGGCTCCCGCCCGTTCCAGCGCCCGGCCGAGATACGGCAGGCCGACCTGGCTCCCCTGGTGCTGCAGCTGGCGCTCTGGGGCGTAACCGGTCCCGGCTCGCTGCACTGGCTCAATCCGCCGCCCGCACCGGCCTGGCGGCAGGGCGTGGCCCTGCTCGAGAAACTGGAGGCCCTCGACGGGGAAGGACGGATCACCCCCCACGGACGGGAGATGGCGGTTACCGGGCTTCACCCGCGCTTGGCCCACATGCTCATCCGGGGTGGCCGGAACAGCCCCACGGCCGCCGACCTGGCCGCCCTGCTCTCCGACCGGGATCCCTGGCGGCGCGGGAACCAACCGTTTTCCCCGGTGGACATCGGCCTGCGCCTCGATGCCCTGGAAGCCATGCGCCAAGGCAGCGCTCCCCGACACCATTTCGACGCGCACCGCCTGCGACAGCTGCTGCAACTGAGCGATCGGCTGCACAGCCGCACCCGTCACCTCGACGCTGCTACGGCACCATTTTCCGCCGCCACGCTGCTCTCCCTCGCCTATCCCGAACGCATCGCCAGGCGCCGTGATGCCGGGTCGGGTCGCTATCCCGGATTTCTCACCACCCCTCTAGAAATAGGCCTCTTTTTGTTGCATAAAGCAAGGGCAACCAAACACTTACCGGCAACAAGAGAAAGAGGCCTATGAATACAGAGTGTAAACCGAAACAGCTGGAATTTCAGTCCCTGGGTCGACGC
>QNZQ01000072.1 GCA_003972985.1 Gammaproteobacteria bacterium
ACCGACTTCAACAAACTGACGGACAGGCAGGTCCTGGAGATCATGGACAAGTTGAACAATCGCCCTCGAAAATGCCTGGGGTACAAGACACCCAATCAGGTATTCTTCGGGATCAAACCACCCGTTGCACTAGCGAGTTGAATCCGCGGTAAAGTATTCTGACGCCCCGACCCGTCACCCATTCATCATTGTGCTCCAAAGTGCTCCATTGCCGGGAGCCCGTCGAACTCAGCAGGCTATGTGGAAAGGCTCCTAGCGTATATTCCCGGAAAAAGGGATTGCTCTGGAGCCCGCCGACGGCGCCCATGCATGTCCGTAGACCACCTCATGGCTGGCGGGCAGCACGCCCTGCCGGCGGAACTTTTCGTAGGCGCGGCGCATGGCTTCGAGCCTCGCCTTGCCGGTAAGAGCGCGCTCCCGGCCGGTGGCGGCATTGTGGGCGCCAAGCTGTTTGAGGTCGCGCATCAGGTCGTCCACGCTGGCGTAGGTGAGGGTCATGCGGTCCACGTCCATCACCGGCGCGGCGAAACCGGCCTGCATCAGCAGATCGCCCAGATCGTGCATATCGAGGAAACGGCTGACGTGCTCGAAGCGGTCCACCTCGGACCAGGCCTGGCGCAGCTCCTTCAGGGTATCGGGGCCGAAGGTGGTGAACATGAGCAGCCCACCGGGACGCAGCACCCGCCGGCATTCCCGGTAGAGCGCCAGGGGTTCGGTGCTCCACTGGAAGGCGAGGTTGGACCAGACCAGGTCCAGGCTGCCATCGGCCAGCGGCAGGCGTTCCATGTCGCCGCAGAGACAGCGCGGACGCTTCAGCCAGCGCCCCCGGCAGCGGGTTCGCCAGAGCATGGGCAGGGCCAGGTCCAGCGCCAGGAGCCGGGCCCTGGGGTAGCGCTGCATCAGCGCGCCCGTGTGCAGGCCGGTGCCGCAACCCAGGTCCAGCACGGTTTGCGGCACCAGCTTCACCAGATCGAGCCGTTCCAGCATGCGCTCGCCCACCACGCGCTGCAGCACCGCCACCTCGTCGTAGCTGTCAGCGGCGCGGCCGAAGGAGCGGCGCACCCGTGCCTTGTCGATGCCGGTTTCAGGCATGAGCCTGAAAATCGGTGACCAGCCCGGCCACCTCCTCCGGATGCGAGAGAAAGGGCGCATGACCGCCGCCGGGGACCCGCCGCACCTGCAGGTGTGGCGCCCTTTCGGGCAGAAGTCCGGCAAGCGCGGGCGGCACCAGCCGGTCTCTTTCACCGAGGATCCAGAGCAGGGGCGGTTCCAGCCCGCTCAGCGCGTTGCGCAGATCGCTCTCCTGCAGAAGCCGGAGCCCGGCACGCAGCGCACCGGGCCGGGGCGCGGGACGCGATGCCAGCAGGGTGCTCACCTGCCGCTGCAGCGCCCGCCCTTGCTTTACGCCCTGGAACTGCAGCGCCAGAAACCGCTTCAGGGTGCCCGCATGGTCCTGCTCCAGCTGCACCGCGAACTGCTCGAGCAGCTGCGGCTCCATGGCGGCCTCCCAGCCCTGCCGGCGCACGAAGCTGGGGGTGGTGGCAATTCCCACCAGCGCCTCTGCCCGCTCGGGCGCCAGGGATGCGGCCTGCTGCATCACCAGGCCACCCAGGGACCACCCCATCCAGTGGGCGCGGGGCGGCACGGTTTCGAGCAGGGCCTGTGCCCACTGCTCCAGCGTCACGAGCCGGGAGTCCCAGGGTGAATCGCCGTGGCCGGGCAGGTCCACCCGGGTGACGCGGAACCGCTCCCGCAGCCGTGGCAGCAGCGGCTCCCAGACCATGCTGTTCATCCCCCAGCCGTGCAGGAGCACCAGGTCGGCGCCCTGCCCCATGGTCTCGGCTGCCAGTTTCATCGGGGCAGGCTCTCCAGCGCCTGCAACAGGCGCTCCAGGTGAGCGTCCTCGTGGAGGGCGGTGAAGGTGATGCGCAACCGCGCCGTCCCCTCGGGCACGGTGGGCGGACGGATGGGGGTCACCAGGATTCCCTGCTCCTCGAGGTGACGGCTCCAGGCCAGCGCCTTCTGCGCGCTGCCCGCCACCAGCGGCTGAATGGGCGTCGGGGAATCCGCCAGGGGAAGTCCCAGCGCGGCAGCTCCGGCCCGGAAACTGCTCACCAGCTCCCACAACCGCTCGCGTCGCCAGGACTCCTGCTCCACCAGTTCGAGGCTGCGCAGGGTGGCCTCGGCAAGGGCGGCAGGCGCCGCCGTGGTGAAGATGTAGGTGCGCGCCTGCTGGATGAGGGTTTCCACCAGCTCTGCGGAACCGGCGACGAAGGCGCCGGCGGTCCCCAGCGCCTTGCCCAGGGTGCCCATGAGCACGGGTACCTGCCGGGAGTCCAGCCTCCGGTATTCCAGGCTGCCCCCACCCCGCTCGCCGAGCACGCCCAGCCCGTGGGCATCGTCCACCATCAGCCAAGCCTCCTGTTCCCGGCACAGCCGCGCCAGCTCGGGAAGCGGCGCCAGGTCCCCGTCCATGCTGAAGACGCCATCCACCGCCAGTAGCCGCTCGCCCTTGGCTTCGCGCAACAGCCGTTCCGCCCGCGCCAGGTCGTTGTGGGGATAGCGCCGCAGGCGGGCACCGGAAAGCCGCGCGCCGTCGATGAGGGAAGCGTGATCGAGACGATCCTCGATCACCGTGTCGCCCCGCCCGGTGAGGGTGGAGAGCACCGCCAGATTGGCCAGGTACCCGCTGGAGAAGAGCAGCGCCCGCTCCCGGCCGGTGAACTTCGCCAGCGCCTGCTCCAGCGCATGATGGGCCTCGGTATGGCCGGTGACCAGATGCGCCGCACCCGCGCCGCAGCCCCAGCGGTCCGCCCCCTGCTGCAGGGCCTGGACGACACGCGCATCCGCCGCCAGCCCCAGGTAGTCATTGCTGCAGAAACTGAGCATGGGCCGACCGTCCACCACCACCTCGGACCCTTGGGGCGTCCCGAGCAGCCGGCGGCGCCGGTAGAGGCTGGCACGCCGGCGCCTTTCCAGTTCAGGCCGAAGGGGTTTCACCGCAACTGCGTTGGATAGCGCCGCGGGTTCGTTCACGGCCTCCGGCGCTGCGGCTTTTCTCCCGTCCGGCGGGGCGGATGGAGTCGCTACGCTCCGGCCATCCGCCTTTTTCCGCCGGACGGGAGGCCTCCGCGAGTCGGCCATGAACGAACCCCCGGCACTCCTTGCCAAGGATTTCGGAAAAAGATGAACATCCATTGACGCCGGCTCCGGAACCGGGATGTTTCCGGGCTGGCTGGCGGGGCGTCCAGGGCCATGGATGGCCGAGACCGAGCGCACAGGGACGTTCTCGCAGCGGTCCCGCCGGCCGGACCGGGAACATCCCAACTGCCCTGTGCGCTTTATACACGGTGACAAGCCCGCCCCTGCGGCGGCTTCTCGGTCTGGACGTGCTGCTCCATGCGCAGCCCGAGGCGCCGGAAGAGCTGCAGGTCCCGGTCGGTTTCGGCGTTGTCGGTGGTGAGCAGGCGGTCACCGTAGAAAAGAGAATTGGCCCCGGCGAAGAAGCACAGCACCTGCATCTCGTCGCTCATCTCCTGCCGGCCGGCGGAGAGCCGCACGTAGGAGGCCGGCATCATGATGCGCGCCGTGGCGATGGTGCGCACGAACTCCAGCGGGTCGAGCTTCTCCACGCCATACAGCGGGGTACCCTCCACCTGCACCAGCAGGTTGATGGGTACCGATTCGGGATGGCTGGGCAGGTTGGCCAGCTGGCAGAGCATGGAAGCCCGGTCCCGCCGGCTCTCGCCCATGCCCAGGATTCCCCCGGAACAGACGTTGAGCCCCGCCTCGCGCACGTGGTCGAGCGTGTCCAGCCGTTCCTGGTAGGTGCGCGTGGTGATCACCTCGCCATAGAACTCGGGCGAGGTGTCGAGATTGTGGTTGTAGTAGTCGAGTCCCGCCGCCTTGAGGCGCTGCGCCTGCTCGCGGTCGAGCATGCCCAGGGTGACGCAGGTCTCCATTCCCAGCGCCTTCACGCCGCGCACCATCTCCGCCACCGTCTCCAGGTTCCGGTCGGTGGGATTGCGCCAGGCCGCTCCCATGCAGAAGCGGGTGGCGCCCTGCTCCTTCGCCGCCCGGGCCGCCGCCAGCACCTCTTCCAGCGGCAGCAGCCGTTCCCGCTCCAGGGTGGTCTCGTGGTGGGCGCTCTGGGAACAGTAGCCACAATCCTCGGGGCAGGCGCCGGTCTTTATGGAGAGCAGCGTGCTCACCTGCACCCGGTTCGGATCGAAGTGGGCGCGGTGGGTCTCCTGCGCCCGGTACAGCAGGTCGTTGAAAGGCAGGTCGAGCAGCGCCAGGACCTCGTCCTGGCTCCAGTCGTGACGTATCTCGGGATTCATGTCGGGGTTTTCGCATAGAATGGGAGCCCGACCATGTTAGAGAAGGATTCTCGGCTGTCAACTCCAGGGAGGAGCCATGGTTTACGACTTCACCACGAGACTGGCGGATCTGCTGTTCCCGCCCACCTGCATCCTGTGCAACCAGCCGGGCTCCGGCGGCATCGACCTGTGCAGTGGTTGCCAGGCCGGATTCAGGAAAAACGGCCACGCCTGCATCCGTTGCGCCCTGCCACTCACTGCCGACGCACCACCCGGAAGTCTCTGCGGGCAATGCACCCGCCGCAAACCTCCTTTCGATACGCTGCGGGCACCCTGGCTCTACCATGGGAACACGGCGGAGCTGATCCGGCTGCTCAAGTTCCAAAGGAAGCTGGCGGCCGGCCGGACCCTGGGGCTGCTGTTGGCGCAGGCGCTCAAAAGCGAGCGGAAAATGCCGCAACTGCTGCTGCCGGTGCCCCTCCACTCGCAGCAGCTGCGCGAGCGCGGCTTCAACCATGCAGCCGAGATCACCCGCTCCCTTTCGCGTGCCCTGGAAATTCCCTGGTCCACCCGGCACCTGTCGAAGCGACACCCCACCGCGCCCCAGCATGGACTGAACCGGCGTGAACGGCTGAAGAACCTGCGCAACGCCTTCCATTTCCAGCAGAACGGCGACCTTCGCCATGTGGCCATCGTCGACGACGTGGTGACCACCGGATCCACCGCAACGGAGATCGCCAGGCTGCTGAAAAGAGCGGGCGTGGAGAAGGTCAGCATCTGGGCCGTTGCAGGACCCCGATGGAGCCGGCCCAGGGCTACGTCATCTAATTTGGGGCAGGACGGGCACCTGCTCGGAAAACCGCCGTGAATACATCCTTGGCCGCTTCCGGCATCCTGCCTCCCGCGGCACTCGCACATCCCTGTGCATCGTAGGCTCTACGTCCGCATGACCTCCAGGGATGGAGGAAATGCTGGAAATGTCGGGAACATTTCCAGTGCCTTGCCTCCGAAGTTTTCCGATCAGGTGCCCACCCCGCTTTTCAATAGCTTACGTCATTAGATGACGTCGTCCTGGGAGCCGGCCTGAGCCACCTGTATTTTCCGCGGTGGCTTCGCTACCATCCCCGGATGCTGAGATTCTTCCTCGTATTCCTGGTCATCCAGGGCGTGCTCTTCGCCGCGGAACTGAGCCGCCCCGTGCAGCAGGCCATCGTCATTCCCTTCACCAATTCCATTGCGGCACTGAGTGCCTGGCTGATCAAGCTCTTCGATTCCGGCGTGGTGGCAAGCGGGAACGTGATCCGCGACCAGCCCAGCGGCTTTGCCGTGGCCATCGAGGCGGGCTGCAACGGCGTGGAGGCGACCATCGTGCTGGTGGCCGCCATGCTGGCCATGCCAGCGCCCTGGAAGCTGAAACTGATGGGCATTGGGCTGGGTTTCCTGGCCATCCAGTCCATGAACCTGCTGCGCATCATCACCCTCTTCTACCTGGGGCAGTGGAACGACACCGCGTTCGAATGGGCGCACCTCTACATCTGGCAGGCACTGATCATGCTGGACGTGCTCATCGTCTTCATCGTCTGGCTGCGCTTTCTGCCCGCACGCAGGGAAGCACGTGCAGCTTAGCCCCGTAAAGATCTTCCTGCTCAAGGTCCTGCTCTGGATGCCGGTCTGCTTTGCGGTCTGGTACTACATGCGGGGCGTCATCGGCGTGCCCACCTGGCTGGGGGTGAAGGCGATCATGACCGGCCTGTTCCCCGACATCATCCGCAACGTCGAGTTCCAGGGGCACCTGGTGAACGTGGTGCTCCGGTTGACCCCGGAGAAACTGCTGGGACTGGAGATACCGCCGGGCCAGGTGGCGGAAATGGTCTTCAGCGTGAACAGCCTGATGTACGGTTACAGCATTCCCCTCTACACCGGCCTGCTGCTGGCCTCACCCGGCACGGAAAGGGAGAAATGGTTCCGCTGGATCGCGGGATTCGCGATCCTGGTGGCGGTCCAGATCTGGGGGGTGAGTTTCGATATCCTCAAGACACTGCTGTTCAACATGGATCCGGCCGTCTCGGCCAGCCTGGAGTTTTCACCGCTGCAGAAGGAACTGACGGTGCTCGGCTACCAGTTCGGCTACCTGATCCTGCCCGCGGTGTCACCGCTGGTGATCTGGATCGGCTTTCAGCGGGAATTCATCGCGGAACTCTCCCCGGGCCTCAGCGACCGCTTTCCCAGCCCCTGAAACCTGCCAGATCCCCGGCAAAGCCCTTGCCCAGACCCATCACCTTGAAGGACTCGCCCATGCCGCCGGGCAGCAGCAACTGCTTGATGCCCTGTGCCAGTTCCGGGTAGTGCGCCGGTCCCGATTCGGCCAGCAGCCGGTCGATGCCACATCCCAGCAGGAAATTGGCCTGGTTGTCGTAGCCCAGCAGTTCCAGTCCGGCTGCCCTTCCGGCTTGCGCCACGGCGGAGAAATCGACATGGGCGGTGATGTCCTGCAGGCCCGGCAGCTGCAACGGATCCCCGACCGCCTGGTGGCGGAAATGGCAGCGCAGGGTTCCCATGCTGCGCTGGGGGTGGTAGTAGGTGCGCCTCTCGTGCCCGTAGTCGATGAGCAGGAGCACCCCTGCTTCCAGGCCGTGCGCCAGCGACGCCAGCCAGGGACGCAGCGCCAGGTTGAGCTCGGATACATAACCCTCCGCCAGCTCACCCAGTTCGGATTCGATCTCGCCCACCGCCTCGGCGACCTCGGCCGAAGCGGACCGCCACTGTTCCGACAAGCGGCCATTGGCCAGCGACACCCACAGCGCTTCCACTCCGCCATCCGCTCCCTTGCGAAAACGGTGCACCGGCATGGCGTCCAGCACCTCGTTGGCCAGCATGACCCCGCGGAATCCTTCCGGCAGTTCGTCGAGCCACCGGACCCTGGAGAGGAAGTGCGGCGCCTTGTTTTCGATGGTCCTGGCCTGGCGTTCCCGCAGGTCCGGGCTCAACTCCAGGATCAGGTACTGCGCCGGCAGGCTTTCGAGCTGCTCCAGGCGCAACAGGATATCCGCCACCATGATCCCGGTTCCCGCGCCGAACTCCAGGATCGAACCGCCCGCGACCCGTTCCAGCACCTGGGCGCACTGGTTGGCTAGGGCCTGGCTGAAGAGGGGGGAGATGTGCGGGGCGGTGACGAAATCGCCCGAGGGACCAAACTTGCTCGCACCGGCCACGTAGTAGCCGAGCCCCGGCGCATAGAGGGCGATCTCCATGTAGCGCTGAAAGGGAACGGCGCCCCCTGCCTGCGCCATCTCGCGCTCAAGGTACTCGAACATCTCGAGCTGCTGCTTCTGCTGCGCGGGGGTGAGCGGGAAGGCGTTCATGGAAATATCCGCGTGCTAGACTGATCACCGGATTCTAACAGCAGCGCGCAAACGCCATGCTCGAGCCTCATCCCCTGGAAGGAAAGACTGCCCTCATAACTGGCGGCGCGGCGCGCCTGGGTGCCATGAGCACCCGTTTCCTGCATGCGGCGGGGGCCCACGTCATCGTGCACTACCGCAGCTCCTCTGCCGAAGCCGAGGCGCTCCAGGCCGAACTCGAGGCGCAGCGGCCCGGCTCCGTGACCCTGGTGCAGGGGGACCTGCTCGATTTCGCCTACCTCTCCCGCCTCGTGGAGGAGTGCCTGCTGGCCACCGGGCAGCTGGACATCCTGCTCAACAACGCCTCCAATTACTTCCCGACGCCCGTGGAGAGCGCCACCGAGGCGCAGTGGGACAGCCTCTTCGGCGTCAACGCCAAGGCGCCTTTCTTCCTTTCCAAGGCGGCCGCGCCGGCACTGCGCGAGACCCTGGGCTGTATCGTCAACATGGTGGACATCCACGCCGAGCGGCCCAACCTCGGCTATCCCATCTACAGCATGGCCAAGGCGGCCAACGCCATGATGGTGAAGGCCCTGGCACGGGAGCTGGCGCCCGAGGTCCGGGTGAACGGCGTGGCGCCCGGCGCCATACTCTGGCCGGAAGGGGAGGCAGGCGAGAAATCCAAGCACCATGCCCTGCCGCGCATTCCCCTGGCACGGGCCGGCCGACCGGAAAACATCGCCCGCACCGTGCTCTTCCTCGCCACCTCGGAGTACATCACCGGACAGATCATCGCCGTGGACGGGGGGCGGAGCATCCAGCAGTAGGAGGCGCGTCCCCGCGCTGAAACGGAACATTGCTGTAGGAGCGACCTCCCGGTCGCGAATGTTCATAATTCGGCGCGGGGACGCGCCTCCTACAACACCACCTCCGTCATGGTGGGCTTGTGGGGAAAGCGGCGCCACAGCTCGGCATAGGTCTCGCCTGTCTCGGGGTGGCGTTCAGCAGGCGCCACCTCGGCGAGGGGCCTGAGCACGAAGGCATATTTCAGGATCTCGTCGCGCGGCAGCCCCAGCTCCCCGTCCACCCGGTCACCCCAGGTAAGCAGGTCCAGGTCCAGGGTCCGGGAGGCGAACTTCTCCGCTCCCCGCACCCGCCCCTGCTGGTCTTCCAGGCTGTGCAGTCGGTCGCGTATCTCCGCCGGCGGCAGGTCGGTATCGATCCCTACCACCAGGTTGAGAAAATCATCGCCTTCGAACCCTTCGGCCGGGGTGCGGTAAACGGGCGAGAGGACGAGGCCGCCGAACTCGCGGCGCAGGGCGGCAATGGCCTCGCGCACGTTTCGCACGGGCTCCACGTTGCTGCCCACCGAGATCCAGGCGCGGGTCACCGTACGGGCCGCTCCCGCTCGATCACCAGGCCGGCCGCATCCGCATTTTCGATGGCACCGGGCTTGTACAGGGCAAGGCGCAGCCAGCGCACGGGAAACCTGTCCAGGATCAGCTCCGCGCAGCGCTCCGCCAGGGTCTCGATGAGCTCGAACCCGGTGGACTGGGCATAGTTCGTGATCGCATCCGCCACGGCACTGTAGTCGAGCGCATCCTGGATGCGATCGGTAGCCGCGGCCCGGGCCACGTCTGCCGACATCTCCAGGTCCAGGATGAGCGGCTGGGGAGCCTGGCGCTCGTGCTCGTGAACACCGATGAGCACCTCCAGCCTGAGCTGGCGCAGAAAGATGATGTCCATTTCCCGGCGAACCCTGGAGAAGAAACGGTGCAATAGCTTACCATAGCACCCTTCCATCGCTTTCCGACCAGGATCATGCTTCCCTATCTTCTCGTCATCGGCGCCTACCTGCTGGGTTCTCTCTCCAGCGCCATCATCGTGGCCCGCAGCATGGGCCTGCCGGATCCGCGCACCCAGGGATCGGGCAACCCTGGCGCCACCAACATGCTGCGCATCGGTGGCAAGAAAGCCGCTGCCATCACCCTGCTGGGAGACGCCTTCAAGGGCCTGATCCCCATGCTGGCGGCCCATGCGCTGGACGTCCCGCCCCTGTTCCTGGCCCTGACCGGGCTGGCCGCCTTTCTCGGGCACCTCTATCCCGTCTTTTTCGGCTTCCAGGGCGGCAAGGGAGTGGCCACAGCGCTGGGGGTTCAGTTCGGTCTACACTGGGCCATCGGGCTTTGCGTAGCGGCCATCTGGTTCGTCGTGGCCAGGCTGGTGAACATCTCTTCGCTGGCGGCACTGGTCTCCATGTCGCTGGCACCCCTGGTGGTGTGGCTGACCTGGCCGGAACCCGACCTGGTGATCATGCAGGCGATCATCACCCTGCTGCTCATCTGGCGGCATCGCAGCAACATCCGGAACCTCATGGAAGGCAAAGAAGGAAAGATCAAATGAACCTTTCCTCTCCGCATCACCTGAGCTTTGCAGGTTGGGCAAAGCGAAGCGTGCCCAACATCCTCCGGCGGTTCCGTTGGGCACGCTTCGCCTTGCCCAACCTACGGGGCTCGACCCGCGCTGTTACCGTCCCGGCGGAAGCAGCTCCATCAGCGACCAGCGCGGCCTGGCATTGAAGGCCAGCCCGACCCGTTCACCCGCTTTCAGCCTCTCCCAGCCGGCGAAAGCGATCATGGCGCCGTTGTCGGTGCAGAATTCCAGGCGCGGGTAGAAGGTCTGCCCGCCCTCTCCGCGCATCATCACGTCCATCTGCCGGCGCAGCCGGCGGTTGGCAGCCACGCCGCCTGCCAGCACCAGGGTTCCGGTTCCGGACTCACGCACGGCGCGCCGGCACTTGATCACCAGGGTATCCACGACGGCATCCTCGAAGGCGCGGGCGATGTCAGCGCGCAGCTTCTCCAGTTCCCCACCGGAAAGTCCCTTCGATGCCTGCTGCCAGGTGGTGAGGGTAAAGGTCTTGAGCCCGCTGAAGCTGAAGTCGAGGCCGGGACGGTCTGTCATGGGACGGGGAAAACGAAAACGCCCTGGATCCCCTTTTTCCGCCAGCGCCGCCAGCGCCGGGCCACCCGGATAACCCAGGCCCAGCAGCTTTGCGGTCTTGTCGAAGGCCTCGCCGGCGGCATCGTCCAGGGATTCCCCCAGCAGGCGGTAGCGGCCCACGCCCTCCACCTGCACCAGCAGGGTGTGCCCGCCGGAGACCAGCAGGGCCACGAATGGGAACGACGGCGGCGCTTCCTCGAGCATGGGTGCGAGCAGGTGACCTTCCATGTGGTGGATGGCCACCGCCGGCACCTGCCAGCTCCAGGCGAGGCTGCGAGCCACCGCCGCGCCGGTGAGCAGGGCCCCCACCAGCCCCGGGCCGGCGGTGTAGGCCACGCCATGGATGTCGCCGCCCTCGAGGCCCGCCTCGGCGAGCACCGACCGGATCAGCGGCGCCAGCTTGCGCACGTGGTCGCGGGAGGCCAGTTCGGGAACCACCCCGCCATAGTCGGCATGCAGCGCCACCTGCGAATGGAGCGCGTGGGCGAGCAGCCCCCGGCTTCCCGAGTAGAGCGCCACGCCCGTCTCGTCGCAGGAGGTCTCTATCCCCAGCACCGTATCGATTTCGTTCAAATTGCAAATCCTTCCGGAAAGGGATAGAATCCCGCGCCTTGCTGCCCATGACCCGGCTGGATCATGGGAAACGAACCAGTTTACTTATCTTGATAGAGGAAGCAATGCCTAGCGTACGCGTAAAAGACAACGAACCCTTTGAAGTCGCCATGCGCCGTTTCAAGCGCTCTTGCGAGAAAGCGGGAATCCTGGCCGAAGTGCGCCGCCGCGAGTACTACGAGAAGCCCACCTGGGAGCGCAAGCGCAAGGCCGCCGCCGCCGTGAAGCGCTGGCAGAAGAAGGTCTCCCGCGACAGCCGCCGCTTCGAACGCCAGTACTGATTCCTCCCATGTCCCCGCTCAAGGAGCGCATCACCGCCGACATGAAGGCCGCCATGAAGAGCGGCGACAAGGCGCGCCTGGGCGTCATCCGCCTGATCCTGGCCGCGCTCAAGCAGGTGGAAGTGGACGAGCGCATCGAGCTCGACGACCAGCGCGTCACCGCCATCCTCGACAAGATGGTGAAACAGCGCCGCGACTCGGTGGAACAGTACGAGAAGGCAGGACGCACCGAGCTGGCCGATCAGGAAAAGTTCGAGATCGGCGTCATCCAGGAATACCTCCCCGAGCCCCTGGGCGAGGCGGAGATCGAAGCCCTCATCGACGAGGCCATCGCCGCCACCGGCGCCAGCTCCATGAAGGAAATGGGCAAGGTGATGGGCATGCTCAAGCCGAAACTGCAGGGGCGCGCCGACATGGGCACCGTGAGCGCCAGGATCAAGCAGAAACTCGCCGGCTGACCGCCTCTGCTACACTTTCCGAGTGGCCGGAAAGATCCCTCCCGAATTCATCGACAACCTGCTCTCGCGAGTGGATGTGGTCGATGTCATCAACCAGCGCGTACCCCTGCAGCGCGCCGGCAGCGAGTACAAGGCCTGCTGCCCCTTTCACGACGAGAAGACCCCCTCCTTTACCGTCAGTCCCGCCAAGCAGTTCTACCACTGCTTCGGCTGCGGCGCCCACGGCAGCGCCATCGGTTTCCTCATGGAGTACGACCGGCTCAGCTTTCCCGAGGCGGTGGAGGAGCTGGCCACCAGCGTCGGGCTGGAGCTTCCCAGGGAGATCGCCTTCGAATCCGGGCCCGACAACCGCCCGCTCTACGAGATCCTCGAACGCGCCGCCAACTGGTTCGCAAGCCAGCTGCGCGAACACCCCACCGCTCCCGAGGCCGCCCACTACCTGAAGGAACGGGGGCTCTCCGGGGAGGTCGCGGCCACCTTCCGCATCGGCTATGCCCCGCCCGGCTGGAGCAACCTGCTGAACAGCCTGGGAAAAACGCCGCAGGAGCGGGAACTGCTGCAGCGCACCGGCCTGCTCTCGGAAGGCAGGGGCAAGCAGTACGACCGTTTCCGCAACCGCATCATCTTTCCCATCCGCGACAGCCGCGGCCGGGTGGTGGGTTTCGGCGGGCGTATTCTGGGCGACGACACGCCCAAGTACCTCAACTCGCCCGAGACGCCGGTGTTCCACAAGGGACGCGAGCTCTATGGCCTCTACGAGGCGCGCCAAGCGCTGAAGAAGATCCCGCGCATGCTGGTGGTGGAGGGCTACATGGACGTGGTGGCCCTGGCCCAGTTCGGCATCCGCAACGTGGTGGCCACCCTGGGCACCGCCACCACCGCCGACCACCTGGAGAAACTCTTCAGGATCACCCCCGAAGTGGTGTTCTGCTTCGACGGGGACCGCGCCGGCCGCGACGCCGCCTGGAAGGCGCTGGAGACGGCCCTGCCGCTGCTGCGCGACAGTCGCCAGGCACGCTTCCTGTTCCTGCCCGAGGGCGAGGACCCCGATACCCAGGTGCGCAGCGAGGGCGCCGAGGCCTTTGCCCAAAGAGTGGAGCAGGCCATGCCGCTGTCCGACTTCCTCTTCGACAAGCTCGCCGGGGAGGTGGACATGACCACCCTGGACGGGCGCGCCCGGCTGGTGAGCCTTGCCCAACCCCACCTGGAGCGCCTGCCCCAGGGGGTTTTCCGCGAAATGATGGAAGCACGCCTGGCCGATCTGTCGGGAACCAAAAGGCGGCAGAACCGTCCCATGAACAGACGCCGGAACCGGTTACCACAGCACCAGCCGGGAACCCTGAAGCCGCTGCATCGCGCCATCGCGCTGCTGCTCCAGTATCCCCGCCTGGCACAGCTGGAGAACTTACCCGGCGGCTGGGAAACACTGGACGGCCAGGGCGTGACGATCCTGCGGCAGCTCCTTGAAACATTGCAACACAACCCTCATTTCACCACTGCAATCCTTCTCGAACACTGGCAGGACGACACCATCCGCCCCCATTTGGGCAAGCTCGCAGCCACGCCGCTCATGGTATTCGACGACGAAGCCGAGCAGTTCACCGGCTGCCTGGAGAAGCTTGCCGCAGAAGCACGGCAGAAGCAGGTAAGAGCAATCGGCAACAAGCTGCGGCCCTCGGACATGACCGAGGAAGAGAAGGAACAGCTCCGGCGTCTATACTCAGGCAAAGAGTAGCTTCCCGGCAGGAAAGCAGGACGACGTCATCTAATGACGTAAGCTATTGAAAAGCGGGGCGGGCACCTGTTCGGAAAACTTCGGAGGCAGGGATGCCGACGCAGAGCGAGCCTACAGGGATGTATTCACGGCGGTTTTCCGAGCAGGTAACCACCCTGCCCCAAGCTAGATGACGTAACCCTGGGCAGGAAAGGCAGGGCCACGTCATCTAATCCGATAACCCACTGACAAACCTGCACTATTAGATAATTGCTGGACGTCCACTTCAGATCATGCTTGAATTCAATCACCATGATCGAAGTGGATTTACCATGATCCCTGCCGCTGTCCGATGTCATC
>QNZQ01000190.1 GCA_003972985.1 Gammaproteobacteria bacterium
GTGGCGGAACGCCGGGTGACCAGGACGGCCGGGGCACCAATGAGTTGTCGAAGATCGAGTCGATTTTGGGGACTCGGATGTCCCAAAATCTTTCACGAGATCGAAGACTCGCTTGCGGCGTTCCGTCGAAGATCCCCGACCGGCCTTTCCAAACCCTGGTGCCGAATCTGGCAAGTCGCGTAGGTCGGGCAAAGCGAAGCGTGCCCGACATCAGCCTTTCCAACCGCTGTTGCCGAATCTGGCAAGCAGCCGGCCTGTAAGGGCGGCTATTGGCCGCTCAGCATCTGCCTGGCGGTTTCCAGGGCGGCGTACAGGCTGCCGGTTTCGGCCCGGCCCGTTCCCGCCAGTTCCAGGGCCGTGCCATGATCCACCGAGGTGCGCACGATGGGCAGCCCGAGGGTGATGTTCACCGCTTTGCCGAAGCCCATGTGCTTGAGCACCGGCAGTCCCTGGTCGTGGTACATGGCGAGCACGGCATCGGTCTTTTCCAGGTAACGCGGGGTGAATAGGGTGTCCGCCGGCAGGGGGCCGAGCAGCTTCATGCCTTCCGCGCGCAGCCTTTCGAGAAGGGGGGCGATGATCTCCATCTCCTCGTGGCCCAGGTGTCCGCCTTCGCCGGCGTGGGGGTTGAGCCCGCATACCAGGATCTGGGGCGAGGCGATGTCGAACCGTTTGCCCAGGTCGGCATGGAGAATCCGCAACACCTTTTCCAGGCGTGCCGGCGTGATGGCATCGGTGACCTCCCGCAGGGGCAGGTGGGTGGTGGCCAGCGCCACCCGCAGCCCGGGGCAGGCGAGCATCATCACCGGGTGGCCCCCCGTCAGCCCGGCGAGAAACTCGGTGTGCCCCGTGAAAGGAATTCCGGCATCGTTGATGATCCCCTTGTGCACCGGGCCGGTGACCAGCGCAACGGATGCGGGGTGCTGGAGGCAGAGTTCCGTGGCCCTGCGCAGGGTCTCCAGCACGTAGCTGCTGTTGGCGGGGTTCAGCCTGCCGGGAACCGCGGCGGAGCGAAGCCCGATGGGGAGCACCCATAGTTTCCCCGCTCCGGCCGGCGAAGCGGTGGGAGAATCCGTTTCCTGGAGGGTCACGGCGAGCCCGAGCTGCCTGGCCCGCTCCTCGAGCATGTCCGGGTCTGCAATCACCAGGACAGGTACGTCCAGGCCCTGTGCTGCGGCCGTGAGAATCAGGTCGGGGCCGATGCCCGCAGGTTCACCCGGCGTATAGAGAAGCGTCAATCGATGCCTTCCAGGCGGGTTTCGACGAAGGCCTGGTCGCGCAGCTTGCGCAGGTAGAGCTGCAAGGCCTCCTCGGCCTTGCGATCGCGAATGGCCTGCTTGGCCTTGTCCCGGCGGAGCTCGCTGGTGACGTCCTTGTCGCGGCGCTCCAGCACCTGCACGATGTGCCAGCCGAACTGGGTGCGGAAAGGCTTGCTCAGCTCGCCGATCTCGAGACTGTCCATCACCTCCTCGAACTTGGGTACCAGGCTGCCGGGGCTCACCCAGCCGAGGTCGCCGCCCTTGATGGCGGAGGCCTTGTCGTCGGAGTGGGCGCGGGCCAGCGCGGCAAAATCCTCGCCTCCCTCGATGCGCTGGTAGAGCTGCTCGAGGCGGGTCCTGGCGTCCTGGTCGGAGGTCACCTCGTCGGTACGCTTGAGAATGTGCCTGGCGTGGGTCTGCTTGACCACATTGCGTTCACCGCCCTTGTAGTCCTCCAGCTTGATGATGTGGAATCCGCTGGAGGTCTGCAGCGGGCCACGGATATCGCCCTTGTCCATGGTGGCCACCTCGCCGGCGAAGAGGGTGGGAACCTGGCCGGCCTCCATCCAGCCGAGATCGCCGCCCTCCAGTGATTGGCGGCCCTGTGAATAGCGGCTTGCCAGGGCAGCAAAATCCTCGCCCTTCTTCAGTCGCGCCACGAGTTCCTCCGCCTTCTTCCGCGCGGCCGCAATCTGCTCGCTGCTGGCCCCTTCCGGGGTGGCGATGAGAATGTGGCGCAGGTGGTAGGCCGTGCGCCCGCCGGCGCCCTGTTCCGCGTGGGCGAGGTAGTTGTCCACTTCCGCCTTGGTCACCTGGATGCGCCCGATCACTTCGCGGTTTCGCAGTCGCTGCAGGATGATCTCCTCGCGCAGCTGCTCACGGTAGGCCTCGGGTGACATGCCCTCTTCCACGAGGGCCTTATCCATTTCGGCCGGGGTCAGGCCGTTGCGCCCGGCAATGGAGAGGATGGCCTGCTGCAGGGTCTGATCGTCCACGTCGATGCCCAGCTTCTTCGCTTCCTGCAGCTGCAGCTTGCGCAGGATGACCCTTTCCAGGGCCTGCTTGCGTACCTCCTGCTCCGGGATGGCGGGGGAACCCATCTCCTCCAGCTTCTTGTGGATGCTGGCGAGTTCCTTGTTGAACTCGTCCTCCAGCACCACGTCGTCGTTGACCACGGCCACGATCCGGTCGAGCAGTTCGCCATCCTCTTCCGCGGCCGAAAGGGGCAGGGAGAGGAACAGCAGCAACAGGGTGAGCAGAAAGGTGAAGAACGGCTTCGGATCAGTAACCATAGATAGTCCGGTCGAGAAATTTGTCGATATCGTTACCCAGGGCACCGAGGCCGTTGAGTTCGAGTTCCAGCAGCAGGCTGTTATTATACGCGTCGCCCGGACCGTCCAGGTAACGCCGCACCACGGTGCGCAGGCGCCAGCAGCAGTCCCCGTATTCCACGCCGGCAACGGCTTCCAGGGTGCGGCTCTCTTCCACCGAGTAGTACCACCTGCCGATCAGTTTCAGCTTCTCCGAAACGGGCCAGATGGCCGCCAGGTCCGTCTGTTCCAGGGCATCTTCCCGCAGGCGCCAGCTGGCGTGAAAGATCTCGCCGCCATCGCCGTGCCAGGTGGCCTGCGCCAGCCCCTGGCGGAGCTTGCGCTCCTCGTTGTGGGGATCCACCTGCACCCCGGCGCGCAGCAGCCAGTTCTCGAACAGTTCCGTGGCCACCTCGGCGATGACCGAGGAACTGCCGTTGTCGAGGGGCGGGGTATCCGGGTCCAGCTGCACGCGAAGGTCTTCGAAGTAGAAGATCTGACCGATACTGGCCCGCAACAGTTCCCGGCCATGGGTATCGCTGATGACGCGGCTGGTGAGTGCCAGTGCCAGCTGGTTGGCATCGCCTACCCGGTCGGGGCCGTTGAAGCGGTTGCCGCGGAACAGGTTGTCGAAGGTGAAGTCGAGCAGACTGGTGTCGAACAGGGGGATGTCGTCCTGGTTCTCGTAGGGCGTGTAGACGTAGAAGGCGCGCGGCTCCAGCGTGTGGGTCAGGCTCTGGTCGAACCAGTTCACCGTCCGGTCGAAGAAGAGCCCGCTGTCGATGCTGGCGGTGTAGGTGGCACGGTCCGGACTGGAATCGTACCCGGGCAGCTGGTCCTGCAGCGAGTAGGTGGTGTAACGAGCGCTCAGGGCAGGTTCCACGTAGTACCAGCCATGGTGCAGGGGCAGGCTGATCTTCGGCTGTAGGTCCACGCGCTGTCCGGTGGTGCTGTCTTTCCGGTAGAAGTGAGCGAACTCCCCGTTGAACCCGTAGTAGAGCGGTGTGTTGCGCGAGTGGCTGTTCCAGTCGAAGGCGACTCGCGGCAGCAGGCTGTAGGGGCGCTCGTCGGCGGGAATGGTCTCGTCGAGGGTGTTGTAATGGCGCACCTCGGCCAACAGGTCCCAGTCGCGCCGGCTCCAGGTGAGTGCTGCGCGGTTGCGCAGGTGGCGGGTACTGGTGACCGCCAGGCTGTGGCCCAGATCTTCCAGGTACTGGTCGTCGGAGACCCAGTTGAGATCCAGGGAAGCCCTCAGGCCCCGGCCGAGGTTGCTGCGGTTCTGGGCATGAAAAGCGCCGCGCGGCTCGTTGCCATCGTAGAGACGGTCGCTGGGCAGGATCTCGGCAAAGAGCGATCCCCTGTGCCTGGGCTGAAGGTAACGGAATTCGCCGCCCAGGAGCAGTCCCCGCTTGCTGAGGATGCGGGCAGTGACGGTGGCATCGTAGTTGGGCGCCAGGTTGAAATAGTAGGGAACCGCAAGGTCGAATCCGTTGGACGACGAGTAGCCCACCGATGGCACCAGCAGGCCGCTGCGGCGCTCGTCCGTAAGCGGGATGGAGAGTTTCGGAGCGTAGAAGATGGGCATGCCCAGGAACTTGAGCTTTGCCCCCTTGAAGTGACCGACCATCTCTTCCCGGTCGATCTCCATCTCTTTGGCCTGGAGCACGAATCCGTTGTTTCCCGGTGGGCAGGTGGTGAAAGTGGGCTCCTCGAAGCGGCTGTGTTTCCGGTCCTGCAGTTCCACCACGCTGGCGGTACCCCTGGCGCGGGGTTCCAGCAGCCGGTACTCCACCTGGTCCATGCGCCCACGATGTTCCCCGGGATAGAACTCGCCCTCGCCGGCCAGCAGCCTGAGATCTCCCGATTCGATCAGCAGCGGCTGGTCGCTGAGAAGGTGCCGTTGCTCACTCTCGTAGGTGATCGCATTGGCATGGATGCGGGCGCCGCTGCCTTCCAGCACCACCCGGCCCTGGAGGTGAACCCGCTCGGTGTCCTGCTCCAGCTCCATGGCATCGGCTTCCGCTTCCAGTGCATCGCCCTGCGTGCGGATCACCACCGGTGGCACCGAGGCAAGCCGGCACTGTTCCCATTGCATGTTCTCGTCGAGGTCCGGAAGCCAGCCTGTGAGGGAGGCTTCCGCTTCTTCAGGATTGGCTTGCGCCTTTCCCTCATCGGCGGAGGATGGTGGTGCGGGTTGGGATGAGCCTGCCTTCGCGGGTGGACTTTCCTCTGCTTGTGGCATGGTCGACGAGGGCGGTGTGCTCTCTGTTCCGACATTGGTTGCGGGAGGGGGAGCGCCCCTTCTCGGGGGAGGCTGCGGGACGGTTCCGGGAGCTGGCCTCTCCTCCGGTGGAGGAGTCGTGGCCGGGATTGCCGGTGGGTGCGTGCTGGCGCGCGAACTCCGGCCGGGAGGGGGCGAAGCGGCCTTGCCTGGCGCGGGAGCCGGCCTTTCCGGAACGGCAGCGGTCGCCTCTTTCGCCTTTCTGATCCCGGTAGCCGTCGCCGGCTGGCATGCCCAGCCTTCACCACCAGGCGCGGCGATGCACTCCCATTCCTGGATGGCAGGCGTAGGCCCGGCAGCCAGGAGAAACACCGACAGCAGGAGGGCGCGGGGTCGGGCAGCGGAAGTGAACGGGAACACGGGGGAAGGCCCTCTGATTTCAGGCTGGCGGGCGTAAAATCGCATAGAATGGCGCCTGGTTCAATCCTTGACGGAACGCCGTTCCAGACAATGACCATGAATAGACGCCAGACCCTCTTGGAAAACTGGCTGGCCGAGCAGTGCGGTTTCAGCGATTTCAGGCTCGAACCGGCCTCGGAGGATGCCAGTTTCCGCCGTTACTTCCGCGTACATCTAGCCGATGGTTCCACGCGCATCGTCATGGATGCGCCTCCCGACCAGGAGGATTGCGGGCCCTTCCTGGCCGTTGCCGAGCAGCTCAGCGACGCCGGCGTGCACGCACCGGAGGTTCACGCCCATGACGTCGAACAGGGGTTCGTGCTGCTCGAGGATCTGGGCGACCGCTCCTACCTGTCTGCCCTGGACGAGGAGAGCGTCGAGCGTCTCTACGGCGATGCCATGGGGGCGCTGATGAGCATGCAGGCGTGCATCGATCCCCGGGGGCTGCCAGACTACGACCGGGCGCTGCTCCTGAGCGAGATGGAGCTGTTCCGCGAATGGCTGCTGGAGGTCCATCTCAGCACCGCCCTCACCGGGGACGAGAGCAGGATGCTCGACGAGAGCTTCGCCCTGCTGGCGGACAGCGCGCTGGAGCAGCCGCAGGTGTTCGTGCACCGTGATTACCACTCCCGCAACCTAATGGCGGAGGTCTCGCCCAACCCCGGGGTGCTGGACTTCCAGGATGCGGTGAGCGGGCCGGTTACCTACGACGTGGTTTCCCTGCTGCGCGACTGCTACGTCAAGTGGCCGAAACAGCAGGTGCTGGAGTGGGCCTGGGGTTACTTCCAGCTGGCGGTGCACTCCGGGGTGATGCGCGAGGATCACGAAGAGGATTTCATGCGCTGGTTCGATCTGATGGGCGTGCAGCGCCACCTAAAGGCAGCGGGGATCTTTGCCCGTCTCTACCATCGCGACTGCAAGCCGGGCTACCTGAGAGACATTCCCCGTACCCTGGAGTATGTGGTGGAGGTGGGCCGGGAATACCCGGAACTCGAGCCCCTGGCCGCCTTCGTCGGGGAGAAAGTGCTTCCCGCCCTGTGATTCCTGACGCCATCCGCCTCATCACCTTCGACCTGGACGACACGCTCTGGCCGTGCAAGCCGGTGATCCGCCGCGCCGAGCGCGTGGTCTACGAGTGGTTGCAGCGCCATGCGCCGCGCGTCACCGAGGCCATGAGCCTGGAGGCGATGCGGGAGCACCGCATGGCCTTCATGAAGGCACACCCGGAGCTGCTGCACGATCTCACCCTGGTGGGCCTGCGTACCCTGGAGGAGGTGATGTCGCGTCACGGCTATCCCGCCGTGCTGGCCGAGGAGGCCACGGCGGTGTTCCGCGCGGCGCGCAACCGGGTGGAGCCCTATGCGGATGTCGTGCCCGTGCTGGAGCGGCTGCGCGAAAGCTATTGGCTGGTCTCGGTGACCAACGGCAATGCCCAGGTGGAGGAGACGTCCCTGAAAGGGCTGTTTCATCTCAACCTGACGGCCGCCGAGGTGGGCGCGGCCAAGCCGGACTCGGCCATCTTCCATGCCGCCGCCGAATGGGGTGGAGTGAAGTCGCGCGAGATGCTGCACGTGGGGGACGATCCCGAGCGGGACGTGCTGGCGGCACGCCGGGCGGGCATGGAGCAGGTCTGGGTGCGGCGGGAAGGGGCCCTTCCATGGCCCTACCTGGAACACCGGCCACCGGCACTGGTGATGGAAGAGCTTTCGCCCCTTGCCCGAGTCCTGGGTGCAAGGGCCTGATTCACTCCTCCAGCCAGTTCCGGGGTACCAGGAACCTGTCGTAGAGCTCCGCTTCCGGGGTGCCTGGTTCCGGCTGCCAATCGTAACGCCAGCTCACCAGCGGCGGCAGGGACATGAGAATGGACTCGGTGCGCCCGCCGGACTGGAGCCCGAACAGGGTGCCGCGGTCGTACACCAGGTTGAACTCCACGTAGCGGCCCCGGCGGTAGAGCTGGAATTCCCGCTCCCGCTCGCCCCAGGCGCTTTCCCTGCGTTTTTCCACGATGGGCAGGTAGGCGGGCAGGTAGGCGTCCCCCACGGCCCGCAGGAATGCAAAGCTGCGTTCGAAGCCCCATTCGTTCAGGTCGTCGAAGAAGAGGCCGCCCACGCCCCGTGGCTCGTTGCGGTGTTTCAGGAAGAAGTAGTCGTCGCACCACTGCTTGAAGCGGGGATAGACCACCTCGCCGAAGGGGCGGCAGGCCTGCCGCGCGGTGCGGTGCCAGTGGATCACGTCCTCTTCGAAGCCGTAGTAGGGGGTGAGATCGAAGCCGCCGCCGAACCACCACACCGGTTCGGCCCCTTCCTTCTCCGCGATGAAGAAGCGCACGTTGGCGTGGGAGGTGGGCACATAGGGATTTTCCGGGTGGATCACCAGCGAGACGCCGAGCGCCTGGAAGCCGCGCCCGGCCAGTTCCGGGCGGGCTGCCGTGGCCGAGGGAGGCAGTGCGTCGCCGAAGACGTGGGAGAAGTTGACGCCCGCCTTCTCGAACAGCCTGCCGCCCTCGAGAACGCGCGTGCGGCCACCGCCGCCAGCGGGGCGTTGCCAGTCGTCTTCCAGGAATCCTTCCCCGCCATCGCTCCTGGCGAGGGCATCGCAGATGGTCTCCTGCAGTTTCAGAAGGTAGGCCTTTACGGCCTCGATATCGGGATGATCACTCATGGGCGGATGGCCTCTCCGGTGATTGCGTCTTGAATGGGTGTGGGTCTCTCCAGTCCCGAGGTGGCGCCGTGCAGGATCAGGTCGGTGCCGGGACAGCGCAGGCGCACCTGCAGCGGGTTGCGCGCCGGCGGCCTGCCGGCGATGTTGGCGCTGGTGGAGACGATGGGGCCGCCGAAGCGCCGGCAGAGTTCGGCCGCCACGGGATGGGCGGTGACCCGTACGGCGATCTTCTCCTGGCCGCCGGTGATCCACCAGGGCACCTGGGGCGCCGCGGGCAGCAGCCAGGTGTGGGGGCCGGGCCAGCTGGCGAGTACCTTGTTGGGAATCTCCTTTTCGTGCAGGCCGATGTAAGGGCGAAGCTGTTGCAGCTCGGCGGCGACGAGGATCAGTCCCTTGCCGGCCGGGCGCCGCTTCAGCGCCAGCAGGCGCTCCACCGCTAAACCGTTCAGGGGATCGCAGCCCAGGCCGTACACGGCTTCGGTGGGGTACGCGACGATGCCGCCGTTTGCAAGGACCCGGGCGGCCTGGCGGAGATGGAACGGGGAGGTCATCCGGGCGGAAGAAACAGTGGCAGGAGGGAAATTGTCCGGGGAGGGACTGGCGGCACGCCTTGTTTACCCTTCCGTTGCGGCCTTCGGCTCTTCATAAGGCTCGGCAAAGGAGCACTCGGGTTGCGGGCAGACCTTTTCCGTGCCCCGTTTCTTGGTGGTCTTGATGGTGAGAATGGGCCAGCCGCACTTGGGGCAGGGCTCGTTCACCGGCTCGTTCCAGGTGGCGTAGTCGCACTTGGGATAGGTGGAGCAGGAGTAGAAGATCTTGCCCCGGCGCGACTTGCGCTGCATCAGGGTGCCCTTGTTGCACTTTGGGCAGGGGACGCCGGTATCCTTCGGTTTTTCCAGGGGTTCGATATAGCGGCACTTGGGATAGCCGGAGCAGCCGATGAACTTGCCGTAGCGACCGCGCTTGAAGATCAGCGGCGAACCGCACTCGGGGCATTCACGGCCCACCTCCTGGGGGGCTTCCGCCTCGGCCTTGCTCTGGTTGAGATCCCGCGTGTAGTCGCACTCGGGATAATCGGTGCAGCCGATGAAGCGTCCGTGGCGGCCCAGGCGGATGGAGAGCGGCTTGCCGCACTTGGGGCAGGCTTCGTCCATCTTCTCCTGGGTGACATCCGAGCGCTTGACGTTCTTTTCCGTGTCGTCGATGCGCTCTTTGAAGGGTTTCCAGAATTTCTTCAGCAGAGGCACCCACTCCTCTTCCCCGCGCGAGACGGCGTCGAGCTCGTCCTCCAGCTTGGCGGTGAAATCGTAGTCCACGTAGCGGGTGAAGTAGTTGGTGAGGAACTTGTTCACCACCCGTCCCACGTCGGTGGGGTGGAAGCGCTTCTTCTCCAGCTCCACGTAGTCGCGGTCCTGCAGTGTGGAGATGATGCTGGCGTAGGTGGAGGGGCGGCCGATGCCGTGCTCTTCCAGCGCCTTCACCAGGCTCGCCTCGCTGTAGCGTGGCGGCGGTTCGGTGAAGTGCTGTTCGGGGCGGATGGCGATCAGGTCCACCTGCTCCCCCTCCTTGAGGGGTGGCAGCATCTTTTCGTCGGCTTCCCTGGCCTCCTTGGCTTTCTTCGCATCGTCCTGGCCCTCCCGGTAGACCGCCATGAAGCCGGGGTTGACGATGGTGGAGCCGCTGGCGCGGAAGAGGTTCTTCGGCGTGCCGGCGGCCAGGTCGGCGGAAACGGTATTGAGGGTAGCGTGCACCATCTGGCTGGCGAGGGTGCGCTTCCAGATCAGCTCGTAGAGCTTCGCCTGCTCGGCGGTGAGGTGCCTGGCGATCTCCTTCGGGTGGTAGTGGATGGAGGTGGGGCGGATCGCCTCGTGGGCCTCCTGGGCGTTCTTCGACTTGGTCTTGAAGACCCGCGGCTTCTCCGGCATCTGCTTGTCGCCGTATTTCTCGGCAATGTACTCGCGGATCTCCTCCACCGCCTCGTTGGCCAGGTTCACCGAGTCGGTCCGCATGTAGGTGATCAGGCCCACGGCGCCGTTGCCGATGTCCACGCCCTCGTAGAGCTGCTGGGCGATGCGCATGGTGCGATTGGTAGTGAAGCCGAGCTTGCGCGAGGCCTCCTGCTGCAGGGTGGAGGTGGTGAAGGGGGCGGCGGGGTTGCGGCGGCGCTGTTTCTTCACCACCTTGACCACCTCGAGCTTGCCTTTGGCCTGCTCGAGCAGTTCCTTCTCCACGGCGTGGGCCTGCTTCTCCTCGGTGATGGTGAACTGCTCCACCTTGTCGCCTCGGTACTGGATCAGCTTGGCGGTGAAGGGCTGTTGCTCCTTCTCCAGGTCGGCCTCGATGGTCCAGTATTCGCGGCTCTCGAAGGCCTCGATCTCCTCCTCGCGCTCCACGATCATGCGCAGGGCCGGGCTCTGCACCCGTCCCGCGGAAAGGCCGCGGCGTACCTTCTTCCACAGCAGGGGCGAGAGGTTGAAGCCCACCAGGTAGTCCAGGGCGCGGCGCGCCTGCTGGGCGTTCACCAGGTCCATGGAGAGTTCGCGCGGATGGGCGATGGCATCCTGTACCGCCTTCTTGGTGATCTCGTTGAACACCACCCGGTAGACCGGCTTGTCCTTGAGCAGGCCGCGTTTCTTGAGGAGCTCGTAGAGGTGCCAGGAGATCGCCTCGCCTTCGCGGTCCGGGTCGGTGGCGAGGTAGAGGGCGTCAGCCTGCTTGAGCTTCTGTGCGATGGCCTTGACGTGCTTGTCGTTGCGGTCGATCACCTGGTACTTCATGGCGAAGTCGTGCTCGGGATCCACGGCGCCCTCCTTGGGCACCAGGTCGCGCACGTGACCGTAGGAGGCGAGGACCTCGAAGTCCTTGCCCAGGTATTTCTTGATGGTCTTGGCCTTGGCCGGGGATTCTACGATTACCAGATTCATGGGTGTCCAGAGTCAAACGCCCGCGGCGATGGCGGGCGTGTTCCGAGAAATGTGCTGTTTACAGGAATAACCGTGACGGGCCGTTCCTGTCAAGGGGGATTCAGTGTAGCAGGTCGTGTTCGCCGTTGTAGATCAGCTCCTCCATGAGGGCGAAGGCGCTCTCCTGGCCGGGCTGGTTGAGCAGTACCAGTAGCACGATCCATTTCACGTCGTCGGCCTCCAGGTCGGGCGTGTCCAGGGCCATGGCCCGCTCGATCACCAGTTCGCGGCTGGCGGCGTCGAGAATGCCCACCTGCTCGAGGTAGAGCAGCATGCCGCGGGTCTCGAGGTCGATACGCTGCTGTTCCTTGTCGGTGTAGATGCGGGAAGAGTGGCGGCTGGTGCTGGCGGCCTCGGTGAGCGCGCCCTGGCGCCAGGCCAGCTCGTCCAGCCAGTCGAAGGCCTTGCGGATCTCTTCCGACTCGAACCCGGCCCTGGCCAGCTCCTCTTCCAGCAGGATCTGGTCCTGGGGCTGGTTTTCGCTGTCCATGTAGTTCTCATAGATGAAGATAAGGACGTCGATGAGATTTTCGTTCACGTTGGCGGTTCCTGTGCAGGAGAAGAGCGGGCGGAAGTTAGGGAGTGGAATTTCCGGTGCGGACAAAGCGGCCGCCGGGTACCGAGGCTACACGTCCTTCCATTTCCAGCAATAGTAACATGGAGGAGACGGTTTCGGGGGGCAGGCCGGTACGTTCCACCAGCCTGTCCGTGGAGACGGGGTCGAAACCCATGGCCTCCAGAAGGTCCTGGTATTGGGGGTCCAGAGCCGGTGGAGGGGCGTCGTTGCCGGGGCGATTCTCCGGCTCCACGGCCTCCCCCAGGTAGACCTGCAGATGCGGCGCAAGTTCTTCCAGGAGATCGGTGGCGGTTTCCACCAGCTTGGCGCCCTCGCGGATGAGCCGGTGACAGCCGCGCGCCAGCGGGTTGTGGATGGAACCAGGGATGGCGAACACCTCGCGCGCCTGCTCGGCAGCCAGCCGGGCGGTGATGAGCGAGCCGCTCTTTAGCGCTGCTTCCACTACCAGCACACCCAGTGACAGGCCGCTGATGATGCGGTTGCGGCGGGGGAAGTGGCCCGGCCTGGGTGCCGTGCCCGTCGGGAACTCGGAGACCAGGGCGCCTCCCTGTTCGATGATGGCATGGGCCAGTTCCCGGTTGCTGGCGGGGTAGACCCTGTCCAGGCCGGTGGCGGTGACGGCAACGGTCGGCCCCCCGCCTTCCAGCGCTCCCCGGTGGGCGGCACTGTCGATGCCCAGTGCCAGGCCGCTGGTCACGGTGATGCCGCTGCGTGCCAGGTGGCTGGCGAAATCCCGCGCTGTCTGTTCGCCGCCGCGGGTGGGGTTGCGGCTTCCCACGATGGCGATCTGAGGTGTGGTGAGCAGTTTAGGGTCGCCCAGCAGGTAGAGCGCCAGCGGCGCATCGGGAAGGGCGCCGAGCCGTTCCGGATAATCGGGGGAGTCCTGGGGTACCAGCCGGCCACCGGTCTCTTGGAGCCATGCCAGGTCTGCCTCGACCCCGGTCCAATCGGGGTTCTTCAGTGCAAGGCGCTGCCTTTCACCGAGTTGCGCGGGTGGTTCGGCGAGCAGTTCCTCCGGAGTGATCCCGGAGCGGAGAAAGGGATTGAGCACGGCCGGCCCTGCCCCCTTGCTGTGGACCAGGGCCAGCCAGCTGCGCAGCGTCTCGTCCGGCAAATGGCAGTGGCGTCAGGGATTGACGACGCGGTCGCCCACGTGCATGGCCCTGCGCGCGTACATGACCAGGCCGAAGCTGATGCGATCGAAACTGCGGAATACCATCACCAACCCGGCTTCCTCGTCGGGGAGCTTGACCTTCTCCCACAGGGAAGGGCGCTGCCACCCGACCTGTTCCACCTCGTGGACCAGGTCATCGTCCACCGTGTATTCGGCCACGTCGGGAATGAGATTGCGCTGGCGGCGCGCGGTGCGGTCGGGGACCGTCTCACCGAGATTGTTTACCTGCAGCACGGTGCCTGGAGTGATGCCGTCGGCGATTCCGCGATCGATCACCACCACGTCGTACTGGCCGATCTCCATGACGCGATCCATTACGTCGATGATGCTGCCGTTGACCTCAGTCGCCGGCGCCTTGGGGTGGAAATCGGTAGCGGCATGACGCTTCTGGAAGGGAAGCAGGCGATCACCCTCGAGAATCTCGCGCCGGGTCCGGTACACCGCCAGGGTGGCAGGATCCCCGGTGCGCAGCAGCTTTCCGCTTCCGGCATAGAGGGCCTCGTAACCCAGCTCCTCGCCGGTGTCGGCATCGAGGTAGACCTTGCCCGGTCGCACGATGTCGAACTGCTCGTGTTCGGTATCCTCGGTCTTGCGCACGTAGAGGCGTTGTCCCGCGCCGGCGGCGATATGCTCGTCGGCAAAGGCCACCACGTAGGGAAGCAGCTGTAGCTGCTTCTTCTCCATCACGTAGGGGCGGCTCAGGAAAGGAGCGATGTGATCGATGGGAATGGTGGGTATGGCAAGTTCGACAGGCTCCGACCTGACGTGGGGGGAGAGCTTCAGCGGACCCTTGTTGACGGTGAGGTAGGGCTTGCCGTCCACGTATACCAGGTTGAGCTCATCGCCGGGATAGATGAGGTGGGGATTCCTGATCTGGGGATTCGCCTGCCAGATCTCCGGCCACAGCCAGGGCTTGTTCAGGAACATGCCGGCGATATCCCAGAGCGTGTCGCCTTTCTTCACCACGTAACGTTCAGGGTGCCCCGGCCGGAGCAGTTCGTCGGCAGCCAGGCTGAGGCCGCTCAGCCCGGCAACGATGATCATGGCAAGAAAAAAACGACTCATTCTTTTCATTGGGATTCCCTTTGATGATTTGGCTGGAGAAGTGGCGGTCGCTGGCCGATCTCCCTGACAATGCACTGTGGCCTCAATCGCTTGATCCGCCTTTGTGCTGATAATACCCCGCCTTATTCACCCTATGAGCAAATAAGCCGCTAACCAGCTCAAAATTCCGCACTTTCGCGCAACCAATCACCGAATTGTCCAGCGTGACCAGTCATTTCCAGTTGCCTGTCGGTGAAAACAAGCATCCGTCACGCCAATACGC
>QNZQ01000071.1 GCA_003972985.1 Gammaproteobacteria bacterium
ACCGGTCTCCCATATGACTGGACGCCGCGTTCGGATGCTCCCTTGGGATCCCCTTTGGCGCCTTCGGCACGTCGGGTATCCCGTGTCGCCTCGCGGCTACCGGGGACTACCCGCCTTCGCTTCGCTCTCCATGGCGGGCAGCGGACGAACAACGCGTTCATCACCGCGGCGGTCTCCTCGTCCTCGAAGGATTCATGGGCCATCACGTGGCACCAGTGGCAGGCCGAGTAGCCGATGGAGAGCAGAATGGGTTTGTTCTCCCGCCGGGCCGTATCCAGCGCTTCCTCGCACCAGGGCCACCACTCCACCGGGTTGTGGGCGTGCTGCTGGAGGTAGGGGCTGGTGGCGTCGGCGAGTCGGTTGGTCATTGCGTCGTTCTCCGGGTCGGGTGTCGTCCGGTGATGACTATAGTCGTTCTGCCGTGGTTCACAGCCCTGAAAAGGGTGGAGTAATCGGGGACAATAGCGCCCCATGGAAATCCCCGTACTCTTCCTGGCAAAGGGGCACGAGCGCCGCCTGCGTGCCGGCCACCTCTGGATCTACAGCAACGAGGTGGACACGCAGCGTTCGCCCCTGAAGTCCTTTCGGGCCGACGAGCAGGTGGCGGTGATGAGCCACGACGAGAAGTGGCTGGCCTGGGCCTACGTGAATCCTGCCACCCTGATCTGCGCGCGGGTGGTGAGCCGCCAGCAGGATCACCTTCTCGACCAGTCGCTGTTGGTGCATCGCATCAAGGTGGCGCTGGGACTGCGCGAGCGGCGCTACACCACGCGCGGCTACCGGCTGCTGTTCGGCGAGTCCGACGGGGTTCCCGGCCTGGTGGTGGACCGTTACGGCGACTATCTGGCCGTGCAGATCTCCACCGCGGGCATGGAGGCGCGGCGCGACGACATCGTGGCGGCGCTGAACAAGGTGGTGCATCCGGCGGGCATCCTGCTGCGCAACGACGTGCCGGTGCGCGAGCTGGAGGGGCTGGAGCGCTATGTGGAGGTGGCTTCCGGCTCGGTTCCCGAGGAGGTGGAGCTGGAGGAGGGGGCATGCCGTTTCGTCACTTCGCTCTTCGAAGGGCAGAAGACCGGCTGGTTCTACGACCAGGCGGCCAACCGCCAGCGGCTGCTGCCCTGGGTCGGGGGAAAGCGGGTGCTGGACCTGTTCAGTTACGCCGGGGCCTGGGGAGTGTCTGCCGTGGTGGGCGGGGCGAAGGAGGCGCTCTGCGTGGACCAGTCCTCCGCTGCGCTGGAGCGAGCGGTGCGGAATGCGGAGCTCAACGGGGTGGGGGACCGGGTTTCGGTGCTGCGCAAGGATGCCTTCGGCGCGGTGCGCGAGCTGAAACAGGCAGGGGAGCGCTTCGACGTGGTGCTCGTGGACCCGCCGGCCTTCATCAAGCGGCGCAAGGATCTAAAGGAGGGCACCCTGGCCTACCGGCGCATCAACGAAGCGGCCATGGGACTGCTGAGCCGCGACGGCCTGCTGGTCAGCTCCTCCTGTTCCTATCACATGGAGGAGGCGCGGTTGCTGGAAACGCTGCAGAAGGCGGGCCGCCATCGCGACCGCACGCTGCAGCTGGTGGAACGGGGGCAGCAGGGGCCGGATCACCCGGTGCATCCGGCCATTCCCGAGACGGCCTATTTGAAGACCCTTTTCCTGCGCGTGCTGCCGGCATTCTGAAATCATGATCTACCCCGACATCGATCCCGTGGCCCTGCAGCTTGGGCCCCTCAAGGTCCATTGGTACGGCCTCATGTACCTGGTGGGAATGGCCGGCGGCTGGGCGCTGGCGCGCTGGCGCATTCGTCACGATCAGTCAGGATGGAGCGCGCAGCAAGTGGACGACCTGCTCTTCTACTGCGCCATCGGCGTGGTCCTCGGCGGGCGGCTGGGATACATCCTCTTCTACAATTTCGACGCCTGGCTGGCAGATCCTGCCCGCATCTTTCGCGTCTGGGAAGGCGGCATGTCCTTCCATGGCGGATTCCTGGGTGTGCTGGCGGCCATGTGGTTCTACCACCGCAAGCACGGCAAGGGCTTCTTCGAGCTCACCGATTTCATCGCCCCCTACATTCCCATCGGCCTCTTCGCGGGGCGCATCGGCAACTTCATCAACGGGGAGCTGTGGGGAAAACCCACCGACCTGCCCTGGGGGATGCAACTACGTTGCGACCAGTTCGTGAGCCTCTGCCGGGACAAGCTGGGGCTGCCGCCCGGCACCGAGTGGACGCCGCCCCTGCATCCCAACCAGCTCTACGAGGCGCTGGGCGAAGGGGTGCTGCTCTTCGCGCTGCTGTGGTGGTATTCTTCCAGGCCCCGGCCGCGCATGGCCGTCTCGGCGCTGTTCCTCATCGGTTACGGGCTGTTCCGCTTTCTCGTGGAGTTCGTGCGCATGCCGGATGTCCAGCTCGGTTACCTCGCCGGTGGCTGGCTGACCATGGGGCAGCTGCTTTCGCTCCCCATGATTCTGGTGGGGGCAATGCTGCTGGTGATGGCCTACCGCAGATCGCACGCCGGCCCAGTGAACAACCGGACACCGGGTTGAATCCCGGCTCAGGAGCATGAAACAGTATCTCGACCTGCTCGAACGGGTACGCAACCAGGGCGCGCCCAAGGGGGACCGCACCGGCACCGGCACCCGCTCGGTGTTCGGTCACCAGATGCGCTTCGACCTGGAGGAAGGCTTCCCCCTGGTCACCACCAAGAAGATTCACCTCAAGTCGGTGATCCACGAGCTCCTCTGGTTCCTGCAGGGGGATACCAACACCGCCTACCTGCGCGAGAACGGCGTCACCATCTGGGACGAGTGGGCCGACGAGAAGGGGGAGCTCGGTCCCATCTACGGCTACCAGTGGCGTTCCTGGCCGGCGCCGGACGGGCAGCGCATCGACCAGATCCGCCAGGTGGTGGAGCAGATCCGCACCACCCCCGATTCGCGCCGCATCATCGTTTCGGCCTGGAATCCCGCCGACCTGCCCGATGAATCCATTTCGCCACAGGAGAACGTGAAGCAGGGACGCATGGCGCTGGCGCCCTGTCACGCCTTCTTCCAGTTCTACGTGCGCGACGGACGGCTCTCCTGCCAGCTCTACCAGCGCAGCGCCGACGTGTTCCTCGGCGTCCCCTTCAACATCGCCAGCTATGCGCTGCTGACCATGATGGTGGCGCAGGTGTGCGATCTCCAGCCCGGGGAGTTCATCCACACCTTGGGCGATGCCCACCTCTACAGCAACCACCTGGAACAGGCCGACGAACAGCTCTCCCGCGAGCCCTTCCCCCTGCCGCGCATGAAACTGAACCCGGAAATCCGGGACCTGGACGATTTCACCTACGATGATTTCGAGATCGTCGATTACCGGTTCCATCCGGCCATACGGGCGCCCATCGCCGTTTGAGCTTAGGGCCGCGTCTCTCGCAGAGCCCGCTAAGAGCGCCAAGGGATTTCTTTGTGTGCTCCGCGGGCTTGGCGAGAAAAAAGCGAGCTTCGAGACAGTCGGGGGAGTTGTGGCCGGTTTCTCTCGCAAAGCTCGCCAAGGAGGTTTCTTTGCATGCCCTGCGGGCTTGGCGGGAAAAAATGCCTTGCGAAACAGCCTTCGGGCTTGCGGTAGCCAATGCCTGTCAGTATCTTCAACAGGCATCCAAGAACAACTGATTCCGGAGAAAAAGCATGGATCGTCGTGATTTTCTGAAGAGGAGCGGCGCTGCAGCCGCCGTGGCGGGAACAGGCCTGGGCGTAAGTGGTCTCGCTCATGGAAAGTCCACCATCAAGTGGAAGATGGTCACCACCTGGCCCAAGAACTTTCCCGGTCTGGGCACCGGTGCCAACAACCTGGCAAAGCTCATCACCGAGATGTCGGGAGGACGCCTCAAGGTCAAGGTCTACGGCGCCAAGGAGCTGGTGCCGGCATTCGAGGTGTTCGATGCCGTCTCCCGCGGCACCGCCGAGATGGGCCATGCTTCGGCCTACTATTGGAAAGGCAAGGTGCCCGAAGCGCAGTTCTTCTCCACCATGCCCTTCGGGATGACGGCCAACGAAATGAACGGCTGGATCTACTACGGCGGTGGCCAGGAGCTGTGGGACGAGGTGTATGAGCCCTTCGGCGTGCTGGGGCGGCCGGCGGGCAACACCGGCGTACAGATGGGCGGGTGGTTCAACAAGGAGATCAACTCGCTGGAGGACCTGAAGGGTCTCAAGATGCGCATCCCCGGCCTGGGAGGCGAAGTGCTCAAGCGCCTGGGCGGCACGCCGGTGAACCTGCCCGGCGGCGAACTGTTCACGGCGCTCACCTCGGGTACCATCGACGCCACCGAGTGGGTGGGCCCCTACAACGATCTCGCCTTCGGTCTCTACAAGGCGGCCAAGTACTACTACTACCCCGGTTTCCACGAGCCCGGCACCATCCTGGAGGCGCTCATCAACCGCAAGGCCTTCGAGAAACTGCCCAAGGATCTCCAGTCCATCGTGCTCAACGCCTGCCGGGTGGTGAACATGGACATGCTGGCCGAATACTACGCCCGCAATCCGGGCGCGCTGGACCAGCTGGTCGACAAGCACAAGGTGCAGCTGCGCGCCTATCCCGACGATGTGCTGCGCCAGCTGCGCAAGGTTTCCGCCGAAGTGGCCGAAGAGCTGGCCGGCCAGAACCAGGCGGCGAAGAAGATCTACGAAAGCTACCAGGGCTTCCTGGATTCGGCGCGCAAGTTCAGCCGCATCAGCGATCTCGCCTATCTGAAGGCGCGTGACGAATAGGGGAGCCCCGGAAGCGACTTCACCGCCCCTGGGGCTCTATGTCCACATCCCCTGGTGCGTGCGCAAGTGCCCCTACTGCGATTTCAATTCCCACGCGGCACAGGGAGAACTGGAAGAGCAGGCCTACGTGGATGCGCTGCTTACCGACCTGGCGCGGGAAGAGGCCGGCGGGCGGGTGGTGGAAACCCTCTTCATCGGCGGCGGTACCCCCAGCCTTTTCAGCGGTGAAGCCATCACCCGCCTGCTGCAGGGAATACGCGATACCCTGGACCTGGCCAGTGACACCGAAATCACCCTGGAAGCCAATCCAGGCGCCGTCGATGCCGCCCATTTCGAGGCCTATCGTGAGGCCGGGGTGAACCGGCTCTCCATCGGCATACAGTCCTTCGACGGGGACGCCCTGCAACGGCTCGGGCGCATCCACGATGCGCGGCAGGCCGTGGAAGCCTTCGAGACCGCCCGTGCTGCGGGTTTCGAAAACATCAACCTGGACCTGATGTTCGGCCTGCCGCAACAGAAGCTGGAAGAGGCCCTGGACGACCTGCGCAGGGCCATCGCGCTGGGACCCGAACACCTCTCCTGGTACCAGCTCACCCTGGAACCTCATACCCCTTTCCACCGCCATCCGCCTCCGCTTCCCGCCGACGATCTCGTCTGGGAGATGCAGGAACAGGGCCTGGAACTGCTCGCCAAGGCGGGCTACGGCCGCTACGAAACTTCCACCCATGCCCTTGAAGGATGGCGTTGCCGCCACAACCTGAACTACTGGCGCTTCGGCGACTACCTGGGTATCGGGGCCGGAGCCCATGGCAAGATCACCGCCGGGGAGGTCACCCGCTACTGGAAGGAACGCCACCCGGTGCGCTACCTGGAGTCGCCTGGCAAAACCGGCAGTAGGCAGGTGCGCGGCAAGGAGCTGGCCCTGGAATTCCTCATGAATGCCCTGCGGCTGGCGGAGGGCGTGGAAGAAGAACTGTTCTTCCGGCGTACCGGCCTGCCGGTGCGGAGCCTGGAGCCGGTGCTGACCCGGATGCGCAAGCGTGGGCTCATGGAGGTCAAACGCCTTCAGGCAACCCCCCGCGGATACGATTTTCTCAACGACCTATTGGTAGGATTCGAAACATGAGCAGTAACGACTATCAGCCCATCTCCTGTGATCTGCACAGCGAATACGAACTGCTGGCCATGCATCGCAAGCCGGTCACCGTACAGTACCTGGACGATCAGGGGGCAGAGCAGCACTTCCAAGGCATCATCAAGGATCTCGTCACCCGCGACGGGGCCGAATACATGCAGCTGGAAGGCGAGGACGGGACCCTGGAGGTGCGGCTGGATCGCATCGAGCGGGTACGCAAGCACTGAAACCTCGCTGTTTCGTAAATTGCCTGCCCAGCGGCGGGATTCTGTGCTCCGCAATGGCGGGGGGCTTGCGTTTGTGCGCTTCTTTCCCTAGAATGCGCGGTTCTGTAGCGCCGCTGGCGACTTTTTCAAAGAATTTATGGACGGCCGAGGGCCGGAGACGGACATGAAAGCAGACATTCATCCCGACTACTGTGACATCAAGGTGACCTGCAGCTGCGGCAACACCTTCGAAACACGCTCCACCCTGTGCAAGGAGCTGCACGTGGAAGTGTGTTCCGCCTGTCACCCCTTCTACACGGGGCAGCAGAAGATCATGGATACCGCCGGTCGCGTGGACAAGTTCCGCAAGCGTTACGCGCGCTGATCCCGGTCGCGGCATCCGCAAGGAGGCGCCTTCGTGGCGCCTTTTTTCATTCGCCGGATAGAGAGCATGAGCAAAGATTTCGACGCCGACATCAACCAGGCAGCCCTTGAGTACCACGCCGAGCCCGTTCCGGGGAAGATCAGTGTCGAGGTCACCAAGCCCACTGCTTCCCAGCAGGACCTGGCCCTGGCCTACACGCCGGGCGTGGCGGAACCGGTGCGGCGCATCGCCGAGGATCCCGAGCAGGCCTACCGCTATACCGCCAAGGGCAACCTGGTGGCGGTGATCACCGACGGGACCGCGGTGCTGGGGCTGGGTAATACCGGGGCGCTGGCGGGCAAGCCGGTGATGGAAGGCAAGGCGGTGCTGTTCAAGCATTTTGCCGGTATCGACGTCTTCGACATCGAGGTGAACGCGGAACACCCCCACGAGTTCATCGACACCGTGGTGCGCATCGCGCCCACCTTCGGCGGCATCAACCTGGAAGACATCGCCGCGCCCCACTGTTTCGAGATCGAGCAGGCGCTCATCGAGGAGCTCGACATCCCGGTCTTTCACGACGATCAGCACGGCACCGCCATCATCATCGCGGCGGGCCTGCTCAATGCGCTGGAACTGCAGGGCAAATCCCTGGAGGAGGCGCGCATGGTGGTGCTGGGGGCAGGCGCGGCCGGTATCGCGGCGGTACGCCTGCTGTGCAGCATGGGCGCCCACCGCAACAACATCCTGGTGCTGGACCGGCAGGGCGTGATCCACACCGGGCGCAAGGACCTGAACCCCTACAAGTGGAGCGTGGCGGCGGATACACAGCTGCGCACGCTCTCCGAGGCAATGCGCGGCGCGGATGTCTTCATCGGCGTCTCCGGCCCCGATCTGGTGAAGCCGGAGATGCTCGATTCCATGGCCGAACGCCCGGTGGTCTTCGCCCTCTCCAACCCGGTTCCCGAGATCCGTCCCGAGGTGGCCAACGCGGTGCGGGACGACCTCATCATGGCCACCGGCCGCTCGGACTACCCGAACCAGGTGAACAACGTCCTGGGCTTCCCCTTCATCTTCCGCGGTGCCCTGGACGTGCGTGCCAGCTGTATCAACGAAGAGATGCAGATTGCCGCCGTGCACGCGCTCAAGGCACTCACCCATGAGCCGGTGCCGCAGTCGGTTCTCGAGGCCTATGGCCTGACTTCGTTGGAATCCGGTCCCGGCTATATCCTTCCCAAGCCTCTCGATCCCCGCCTCCGGGATGCGGTATCGCCGGCCGTCGCCGCCGCGGCCATCCGTACCGGCGTGGCCCGTTCCGCCTGGCCGGCACACTATCCCTCCATGGAGCGGTTCGGCCAATAGGCGGTTGAAAAATCCTGTCTTACGGCGGTTGGAGGGCGCGTTGGTCTGGAGCGCCGGGTGCGTTGTGGCTTATCCGGCGGAGCCACCTGAGCAAACCGCTCCTTGACGCCAGTCCGCCTGTTTCTTCCCTTTGTCTGACGTTTCGCCGGGAGCTGCTATGCTTCCTTTCAGGGCGATGATGCCAATAAGGTACGATCGTCCAAATCTTTCATTCGTACAATCGTCCTAATAGCGAGGAGGCGATCATGGAAAAGGTGGTCATCATGGGGGCCGGCAGAGTGGGAGAGACCACGGCACAGTTTCTCGCCGAACAGGAACTGTGTCGGGAGGTGGTGCTCATCGACATACGCGAGGATGCACCCCAGGGGGTGGCGCTGGATATCCTGCAGACCGCACCTTTCTTCCGCTTCGATACCGAGGTGCGGGGCAGCAACGATCCGGCCGCCATGGCGGGTGCCGACCTGGTGGTGATAACCGCCGGCATCCCGCGCAAGCCGGGCATGTCCCGCTCGGACGTACTGGAGACCAACGCGGCCATCATCGACGGCATCGTGGACGATGTTCTGTGCCATGCGCCCCGCGCCAGCATTCTCGTGGTCAGCAATCCCGTGGATGTGCTCACCTGGCGGGTCTGGCAGCGTACTGGATGGCCGAGAGAGCGGGTGATGGGCCAGGCGGGGGTGTTGGATGCCTCGCGCATGGCCACCTTCATCGCCATGGAGACCGGCTTTTCCAGCCGGGATATCACTACCATCGTACTGGGCGGGCACGGTGACAGCATGGTGCCACTGCCGCGTTTCTGCACCATCAACGGCATCCCGGTTTCCCACTTTGTCAGCGAGGAGCGAATCCGCGATATAATTCAGCGCACCCGCGACGGTGGTGCGGAGATCCTGGCGCTGCGCAAGAATTCGAGTGCCTACGATGCGCCGGGTGCCTCGGTGGCGACCATGGTGGATGCCATCAGCCACAACCGGCGCCGCCTGTTGCCCTGTGTCGCCATTCTCCAGGGCGAGTACGGGCAGGACGCCATCGCCATGGGAGTGCCCTGTGTGCTGGGCCAATCCGGCCTTGAACGGGTGGTGGAGCTGGAGTTCACGGAAGAGGAGCAGCGCTGGTTCGACGGTTCTGCGAGGGCGGTGGCCGCCGATATCGACCGGCTGAAGGCGCTCACGGGAAATTGAAAACAACAGCAGTTTCAATGCCCCGCCAAACAATACCTGATGAAAACCGATACCGGAGTGGTGTGATGTCCGAGAAGAAAGCAACCATAACCCTGCAGCACACGGGCGAAACCCATGATTTCGACGTGCTCAGCGGTACCGAAGGTCCCGATGCCATCGACATCACCCGCCTCTACAGCCAGGCCGGCGTGTTCACCTACGATCCGGGCTTTCTTTCCACGGCCAGCTGCCACAGCGCCATCACCTACATCGACGGGGACAAGGGGATCCTGCGCTATCGCGGCTATCCCATCGAGCAGCTGGCAGAAAAGAGCACCTTTATCGAGGTGGCCTACCTGCTGCTCTACGGTGAGCTGCCCACTGCACCGCAGATGCAGGACTTTCGGGACATCATCACCCGCCACACCATGGTGAACGAGGCGCTGCTGCGTTTCTTCGAGGGCTACCATTACGATGCCCATCCAATGGCCATGATGGTGGGCGTGGTGGGATCCCTGGCCGGTTTCTACCACGATTCCCTGGATATCTTCGATCCGCACCACCGCGATATCTGCGCCCACCGGCTCATCGCCAAGACGCCCACCATCGCCGCGGCCTGTCACAAGCACAACATCGGCGAGCCCACCATGTATCCGCGCAACGATCTCAGCTACGCGGCCAACTTCATGTACATGCTCAAGGGGACGCCCTGCGAGGAGTACGAGGTGGACCCGCTGGCCGAGCGTGCCCTGGATCTGCTCTTCATCCTGCATGCCGATCATGAACAGAACGCTTCCACTTCCACGGTGCGGCTGGCGGGCAGTTCCGGCGCCAACCCCTTTGCCTGCGTGGCGGCAGGGGTCACCTCGCTCTGGGGGCCTGCGCACGGAGGTGCCAACGAGGCGGTACTGAAGATGCTGGAGGAGATGGAGCACGTGGGCAACATCGAAAAGTACATCGCCCGCGCCAAGGACAAGAACGATCCCTACCGTCTCATGGGTTTCGGTCACCGGGTCTACAAGAACTACGACCCGCGGGCCAAGATCATCCGCAGTGTCTGCCACCAGGTGCTGAACGAACTGGCCGACAGCAACAACCCGCTGTTCGAGACCGCCCTGCGACTGGAAGAGGTGGCCACCAGCGATGAATATTTCATCGAGCGCAAGCTCTACCCCAACGTCGATTTCTATTCCGGCATCATCTACCGGGCACTGGGCATTCCCGACAACATGTTCACGGTGATGTTCGCCATTGCGCGCATGGTGGGCTGGGTGGCCCACTGGACAGAGATGGTTTCGGATCCCGAGTTCCGCATCGGCCGTCCCCGCCAGATCTACGACGGTGCGCCCAAGAGGGACTATGTGCCGCTGCAGGAGCGAGACTGAGGCTGCGTCGGCCGCGCAGTGACCTGCCGCTCAGAATAGCTCGTCGGCACTGACTTCCTCGCGAGCCTTCTTTCCGGTGCTGTCCCGGGTCTCGAAAACGTCGTTGCCGGGTTCCTCTTCCATCATGGGCGGTTCGTTGCCGGGGCGGAAGACCTCGAACATGGTGTTCTTGCGTCGTCCGGACACCCTCAGGCCGGTACTCTTGTCGATCCGCGCCGTTACGAGCGAATCGGGCATGCGGGGAGGATCGTCGGGAATCTCTTTCAGCGCTACCTTCATGAATTCCATCCAAGCCGGCAGCGCCACCTTGCCGCCAACCTCGCCCTTGCCCAGCTCGCGGTTGTCGTCGAAGCCGACCCAGGCAATGGTCACGATGTGCTGGTTGTAGCCATTGAACCAGGCGTCGCGTTGCTGGTTGGTGGTGCCGGTCTTGCCGGCGAGATCCTTGCGACCCAGTTTCCGTGCACGCCAGCCGGTTCCCCGCGTGATCACGTCCTGCATCATGGAATACATGATGTATCGGTTCTCCGCGTCCAGCGTCCGCGGCGCTGGCCGGCACTCTTGCTTGGTATCCTCCTCGCAATCGCCGGCAACCAGTGGCCTGGCCTCGAACAGGGCTTCACCATTGCGTTCGATTCGGCGTATGAACCAGGGCTCGATGAGATAGCCGCCATTGGCCAGCACGGCGTAGGCCCTGGCCATCTGCAGCGGGGTCACCTCGCCGCTGCCCAGTGCCAGAGACAGTCCGTGAGGCAGCTGCTCGGGGTCGAAGCCAAAACGGCGGGCGTGTTCGAGCGTGTGCTCGATGCCCATGGAGCGCAGCAGGCGGATGGAGACCAGGTTTCTCGACTTGGTCAGCGCCAGCCGCAGCCGGGTGGGGCCGAAGAACTTGCCGCTGTAGTTCTCCGGGCGCCAGCTGTCTCCCGAGCCGTCGTCCTTGATGACCACGGGCGCGTCGTTGATCATGCTGGCCGCGGTGAAGCCGGCGTCGAGCGCGGCGGAGTAGATGATCGCCTTGAAACCGGAACCGGGCTGGCGCCTAGCCTGGGTCGCACGGTTGAACTTGCTGCTGTAGAAGTCGTAACCGCCGGTGAGTGCGAGGATGGCACCATCCCTTGGATTTAGGGAGACCAGCGCTCCGCTCACCTCCGGCACCTGGGCCAGGCGCCAGTAGGGTTCACCCTCTTGGCCCTGCCAGCGCTGGATGCGTACCAGGTCGCCAGTCTTGAGAATGTCTCCTGCGCTCTTGGGCTTGGGGCCGCGATGATTGACGTCGATGTAGGGGCGGGCCCAGCTGAGCCCTTTCCAGGTCAGGGTGATCGTGCCGGCCTTGCCAGCGTAGACCTCGGCTTCCTTCTTGTCCACCTTCACCACCAGCGCCGGCAGCAGATCGGCGATGGCGGGGTGTTTCGCCAGCAGTGCATCCCGTTCTGCCTTGCTCTGCGGGAGCGGCTCCAGGTGCGCTTCCGCGCCGCGCCACCCGTGACGCCTGTCATAGCTCACCAGGGCCTTGCGCAGGGCTGAATTGGCGGCCTCCTGCAGTTCCGAAGGGACGGTGGTGTAGACCTTGAACCCGCCGGTATAGGCCTCGTCCCCGTAGGTCTGCAGCATGTGGTCCCGCACCATCTCCGCCAGGTAGGGGGCCTCCACTTCGACGTCTGCGGCGTGCAGGCTCGCGGTAACCGGCGCCTGCAGCGCCTGGTCGGCCTCTTGCTGCGAGATGTAGCCAAGCTCCTGCATGCGACGGATGACGTAGTTGCGCCGCTGCAGGGCCCGCTCCGGGTTAGTGATGGGGTTGTAGCGCGAAGGTGCCTTGGGCAGGCCGGCGATCATGGCGATCTGCGCCAGGTCCAGCTCATCGAGCGGCTTGCCGTAATAGACCTCCGCAGCCGCCTTGATGCCATAGGCCCGGTGACCGAGGTAGATCTTGTTGAGATAGAGCTCGAGGATCTCCTCCTTGGTCAATTCCTGCTCGATGTGCAGGGCAAGAATGATCTCCCGGATCTTGCGCGTGAAGGTGCGCTGGCGCGTGAGGTAGAAGTTGCGCGCCACTTGCATGGTGATGGTGCTGCCACCCTGGCGTTTCTCCCCCGTGGTGATCAGGGTGACGGCAGCGCGCATCAGTCCCAGTGGATCGATGCCGTGGTGCGTGAAGAAGTGCTGGTCTTCGGCGGCCAGGAAAGCGTTCACCATCTGTTTCGGGATCTCGTCGTAACGGGCCGGGTAGCGGCGCTTTTCACCGTACTGGGCAATCAGCTTTCCGTCGCCACTGTAGACCCTCAGGGGCACTTGCAGCTGGATATCCTTCAGGTTATCGATGGAGGGGATCTCGCTGCGGAAATGGAGATAGGTGCCCACCCCGATACCTGCGGCAAGGAGGATGCCGAAAAAGGTCAGGAGGAGTCCGTACTTGAGAATTTTCCGTGGCCAGGCCATCTGCTGTTCCGTGGGCGCTCGAAGGGGCGGAGATTATATCAGTTGCCTGTTTCCCGCCTGCATCCAGGCTGAAAAAGAGGTCGGGCGGTTTATGACCTGGTTATCGAAATGGCTGGGGTTTCTGTTGTTATACTCGCTTCCACTGTGAGGGAACCACCCAAATTGCCGGTCAGAAAAGCTTTTGAAAAATGTGACGCAGGCTATGGTCTTAGCGCAAATTTCTAAAGCGGCACCTATGAAACTTTGCTACATTGGCATAAAAGCGGCAACTGCACAAAGAGAAGGTTCCGCAGGGCAAGGGGGCAATGCTCTGAAACATCAGGCCTCACCGAATTAGCACAGCAAACGCAAGGGAATACTGGTAATCAAACATGAGTCTGTTTAGTCGTCGAAAGCCGCCCGTGCTCGGATTGGACATCAGTTCATCGGTGGTCAAGTTGCTCGAACTGAGTGAGCAGGGAGGGCGTGGCAGTGGTCGATATCGCGTCGAGAGCTATGGGGTAGAGGTGTTGCCCCCTAACGTGATGGTGGAAGGCAACATCATGGATGTCGAGGCCGTGGGTCGTGCCATCCGTGGAGTGGTGAAGAAGTCCGGCAGTAAGGCCAAGGGGGCGGCGGTCGCCGTTTCCGGTTCCTCCGTGATCACCAAGACCACGCGGATTCAACTCGCTAGTGCAACGGGTGGTTTGATCCCGAAGAATACCTGATTGGGTGTCTTGTACCCCAGGCATTTTCGAGGGCGATTGTTCAACTTGTCCATGATCTCCAGGACCTGCCTGTCCGTCAGTTTGTTGAAGTC
>QNZQ01000185.1 GCA_003972985.1 Gammaproteobacteria bacterium
CGGTGTGTAGCCGCAACGAGCTTGCGATGTTGTGGCGGAACGCCGGGTGACCAGGACGGCCGGGGCACCAATGAGTTGTCGAAGATCGAGTCGATTTTGGGGACTCGGATGTCCCAAAATCTTTCACGAGATCGAAGACTCGCTTGACGATACCGCTTTCGACCCCGGTTACCGGGTGCCCGTGCTCGATGACGATGGCAATGTCGTGGACTATGCCCAGGGGGTTTCCAAGGACAACCTGTACAACCCTTTCGACGAAGATGTCATCCGGGCCCGCCGGCGCATGATCGAGCGGGCACGTACCTTCGAGCAGGACGTACTCCAGTACCAGTCGGTGCTCGGTCTGAATGGCGATATCGACGGCAACTGGAGCTGGGAGGCCTACTGGAACCATGGCTATCGCAAGATGACCGATACCAGTCGTGGTCAGCTCTATGGCCCCTTCCTTTCCAATGCGCTCGGTCCTTCCTTTCTCGACGCCAGTGGCAAGCCCACCTGCGGCACACCCGATGCGCCCATTGCCGGTTGCGTGCCCGCCAACCTGTTCGGTGGCCCCGGTTCCATGACCAACGAGATGTACGGCTACCTGGAGGCCAAGCTGGTGGACCATTACAAGGCCCGGCTCGACGTGGTCAATGGCACCATCACCGGCGACATCATGGAGCTTCCGGCAGGGCCCCTGGGCAGTGCCCTTGGCGTGGAATACAGGGACCAGTCCTACACCTACGATCCAGATTCGGCCAAGGCCAAGGGCGAGGTCACCGGCAATACCGGCCCGGGAGTGGACGGCAGCTATGATGTGAAGTCCGTTTTCGCCGAATTCAATGTACCCATTGTCGCGGACATGCCCTTTGCCGAAGTGCTGGAAGTGGACGTTGGGCTGCGCTATGACAATTACAGCACCTTTGGTGGCAACACCGTGGCCAAGGGCAGCTTCCGCTGGAAGCCGGTAGCCGACCTGCTGGTGCGGGGTACCGTGGGTGATGTCTTCCGCGAACCCAGCGTCGGGGAACTCTACCAGCCGGAGCTCGACAATTTCCCGCAGGCCCAGGATCCCTGTGCAGCCACCAACTGGGGGAACCTCACGCCCACTCAGCAGAACAACTGCGTGGCCCAGGGTGTACCCGATGGCGGGCATGGCGATACCGACACCCAGATCCGCCAGAAGGTCGGGGGCAACCGGGATCTCCAGCCGGAGCAGGGCACGACCTATACCCTTGGTTTCGTCTGGTCACCCGGCTTCCTGGACGGTTTCACCACCAGCGTGGACTACTGGGACATCGACCTGGACGATGCCATCAAGAGTATCGATCCGGAAACTGCTCTCAACGAATGTACCGACAGCCGCTCCCTGTGCGAACTGATCCACCGCAACTATGATGGCACCATCGACTACGTGGAGGGGAACCTGCAGAATCTCTCCAACGAAAAGGCGCGTGGCGTGGATTTCAGCATCGGCTACAATCTGAGCACCGATCACTGGGGCGACTGGGCGGCCAACCTGGGCTGGACCCACCTTATTGAACGCAGCAAGGTGGAGTACAAGGGGGCGCCGAGGAAGTCCTTCGAGGGCTCGGCGGACTACGATTCCGAGGGCAATTTCAAGGTCTTCCCCAAGGACAAGGCGCTGTTCAACCTGACTTGGTATTTCCGGGCTTTCCGGGTGGATTATCAGCTGGAGTACATCTCCTCGGTGGATGCGCCGGTCTCCTTCATCGACTATGTGCAGGATATCGACAGCCAGGTATACCAGGACATCGTCGGCGCCTGGTCGGCCACCGAGAATCTGGATCTCACCCTCGGCGTGACCAACTTCACCAACGAGGAGCCACCCTACATCGACGCGGGTTTCAATGCCAGCACCGATCCCGCCACCTACCGCATGTTCGGTCGCTCCTGGTTCGCGCGGGCCAAGTTGCGCTTCTGATGGTAGGCTGAAGCATGGCCAAAACCCCGGATGCCCGGTGGTGTCCGGGGTTTTCTCTGGCCTCGTTTTCCACAAGAATAGGGCGCCTCGAAGGCGACGGATGCGCCCCGCAGCCATACAGGTAAATCCATGCCATTGAATAGAAAGACCCTGGTACCCGTGCTCCTGCTGCTGATTGCCACGGGTGCTCTCCACGCCGCCGGCAAGAAGACGCTCAAGGCCGCAGTGAACGTGCAGTCGGAGATCGAGAAGTCAGCCGCCCAGTCGCAGAAAAAGATCGACAGCCTGGCCGACAAGACCGAGCGCATGCTGGCCGAGTACAAGCTGGTGATGACGCAGTACGAGTCGCTGAAGGGGTACAACGACCAGGTGGCCAGGATCGTCGAGTCCCAGGAGGAGGAACTGGCCGGTATCGATGCCCAGCTCGCCGAGATCGATGCCACCAACCAGGGGGTGATCCCGCTCATGGCGCGCATGGTGGAGACCCTGGAAAAATTCGTGGAGCTCGACGTTCCCTTCCTGCCCGATGAGCGTCACAAGCGCATTGCCGAACTCAGGGCGCTGCTCGACCGGGCCGACGTGACCATTTCGGAAAAATACCGGCGTATCCTGGAGGCTTACCAGGTGGAGATGGAGTACGGCCGCACCATCGAGGCCTACACCGACGAAATCGAAACCGAAGGTGCCAGGCGATCGGTGGATTTCCTGCGCATCGGGCGCACCGCCTTTCTCTACCAGACCCTCGACCAGAAGGAGACGGCCGTGTGGAACGCGAGGACCGGTGCCTGGGAACTGCTGGGTGACGAATTCCGCAAGCCGGTGATGCAAGGGCTGCGCATCGCGCGCAAGCAGGCGCCGCCGGACCTGATCAAGCTGCCCATTCCCGCACCGGAGGCAGCCCGATGAAGAAAGCGATGGCGAATCTCTTGGCGGCCGCCGCCGTGCTGCTGGTGCCTTTCTCCACGGCCGGCGCCGATGCCCTCGACGACCTGCTCAGGCAGGTGAGGCAGGCCAAGGTCGAGGAGGCCCGGCTCAACAGGCAGCGGGAAGAGGAGTTCCGCCGTGCCGCCGGCCGCCAGGCTGAATTGCTGGCTGCCGCAAAGGCGAAGCTGGCCGCGGAAAAGCAGCGGGGAGAGGAACTCAAGCAGCGTTTCGACGAGAACGAAAAGAAGCTCGCCGAGGCCGAGGAACTGCTGCGCCAGCGCCAGGGCAACCTGGGTGAGCTGTTCGGCGTGGTACGCCAGGTGGCGGGCGACGTGGCCGGCGTGCTGGATGCCTCGCTGGTGTCGGCCCAGTACCCGGGACGTTCGAAGAAGCTGGTGGAGATGAGCAACGAGAAACAGTTGCCCACCATCCCCGAGCTGGAAGAGCTCTGGTACCAGATGCAGCACGAGATGACCGAGTCGGGCAAGGTGGTCAAGTACACCGACGCGGTGGTTGCCGTCGATGGCACCGAGAAGCAGCAGGAGGTGGTGCGCATCGGTGTCTTCAATGCCGTTTCCAACGGCAGGTTCCTGCGTTATCTGTCCGAGACCGACCAGCTCATCGTGCTGCCGCGCCAGCCGGCGAAGCGATTCACCGAGATGGCGGCCAACCTGCAGAAGGCCACCAGTGGCATGGTGCCCATGGCCGTGGATCCCTCGCGCGGTTCCATCCTCAACCTGCTGGTGCAGGCGCCCAATCTCGAGGAGCGCATCGAGCAGGGCAAGGAGGTGGGCTACATCATCATCGGCCTGGCCATCTTCGGATTTCTCATCGCCCTCTACCGGCTGGTGGCGCTGGGCATCACGGGGCTCAAGGTGCGTTCCCAGCTGAAGCATCCCGATCAACCCAGGAAGAACAATCCCCTCGGGCGGGTGCTTCTCACCTGGAAGGAGAACCAGGATGCCGACCTGGAGACCCTGGAGCGCAAGATCGACGAGGCCATCGTGAAGGAGGTGCCCCGGCTCCAGCGAGGTCTGTCCATTATAAAAATCCTGGCGGTGATCGCGCCCCTGCTGGGCCTGCTGGGCACGGTGACGGGGATGATCCAGACCTTCCAGTCCATCACCCTGTTCGGCACCGGCGACCCCAAGCTCATGGCGGGGGGTATCTCCCAGGCCCTCATCACCACCGTGTTGGGCCTCATCGCTGCCATTCCGCTTACCTTTCTGCACGCCTGGGTGTCGAGCCGCAGCAAGACCCTGGTGCAGGTGCTCGAAGAGCAGAGCGCCGGAATCATCGCGCGCCAGGCGGAAAGACTGAGCAAGCGCGAGTGCTGATCTGAGCAGTCCATGAAATACCAGCTCATCGGCATCCTCGAGAACATCCGCGACTTCCTGGAAGCGGGCGGCCCGGTGCTGCTGGTGATCCTGGTGACCGCCTTCCTGATGTGGGTGCTCATCGTGGAACGCTACTGGTTCATCCGCCTCACCTACCCGCGGCTGGTGAAGCAGGCCATCGCCCACTGGGACGAGCGCCGGGACCACCACAGCTGGTACGCCCGGCGTATCCGCGAGGAGCTGATCTCCCGCATCTCGGTGCAGCTCCACCGGGGGCTGATTCTGCTCAACACCCTGGTGGCGCTGTGCCCGCTCATGGGGCTGCTGGGAACCGTGTTCGGCATGGTCCAGGTGTTCGACATCATGGCCGTTACCGGAACCGGGAACGCCCGCCTCATGGCCTCGGGCATCTCCATGGCCACCATCCCCACCATGGCGGGCATGGTGGTGGCCCTGTCCGGCCTCTATTTCAGCGCCCGCCTCAAGTTTCATGCCGACTATCTCGCCCAGCTGGCGGCGGACCGCCTCCAGATCTCGGAAACCAAAACGGAGCCCTGCCCATGAGACGCCGTTACTGCCAGGAAGAGGACGAAGCGACCATCGACCTCACCCCCCTGATGGATATCGTGTTCATCATGCTCATCTTCTTCATCGTCACCACCTCCTTCGTCAAGGAGTCCGGGGTGGACATCAACCGGCCCACGGCCAACACCGCCGAGCGCAAGGAGCGGGGCAACATTCTCATCGCCATCACCGCCAACGACGAGGTGTGGATCGACAAGCGGCGCGTAGACATCCGCGCGGTGCGCGCCAACGTGGAGCGCCTGAAGGCCGAGAATCCAGAGGCCTCGGTGGTGATCCAGGCGGACAAGGATTCCAAGAACGGCCTGCTGGTGCAGGTGATGGACCAGGCACGCCTGGCGGGCATCACCAACGTCTCCATCGCGGCCGTGAGGGAGTGACCGGAGGTGTTGCTGCGCCTGCCCTTCGCCTTTCTCATCGCTGCCGTGGTGACCCTGGGGCTCTTCTACGCCATGTATTTCATGATCAGCCAGGGCAAAGGTGAGCTGAACCGGGTGCAGGACTATTCGGTGGTGGACTTCGTGCGCCTCAAGCGCGAGAGTCAGACCCGCCTCAAGCAGCGTGTCATCCCCAGGAAGCCCCCCATGCCCAAGGAGCCGCCACCACCGCCCAAGCTGGACCTGGCACAGGACAACCAGGTGAACATGCCCAAGCTGCAGATGGCCATGCCCCGCATCCTTTCTTCCGGCGTCACCGGCGGTCCCTGGCTGGGGGCCGTGGGCGGGCTGGGTAGCGGCGCCAGCACAGGCGACGGCGAACTCATCGCGCTGGTGAAGATTGCACCCCGCTACCCGCGCCGGGCCGCCATCGCCGGCAAGGAGGGCTGGGTGAAGCTGGAGTTCACCGTTACCGAGCTGGGCACGGTGGAGGATGTGAAAGTGCTCGATTCCAAGCCGCCACGGGTTTTCGACCGTGCCGCCAAGCGGGCCATCCTGAAATGGAAGTTCAAGCCCAGGGTGGTGGACGGCAAGCCGGTGCCGCGCCGCGCGGTGCAGATCATCGAATTTAAGCTGTCCAAGGAACAGTGATGCGCGCATTCCTGGCTCTGTTCCTGGTCCTGTTCTCGGTGCAAACCTGGGCAGCAGGCACGCTCAGCGAACGCACCTACAAGAAGCTCACCACCATCCAGGAGCTGATGGGCGAGGGCAAGTACGACGAGGCGTTGCGGCGACTCGCCAACCTGGCGCCCAAGGTGAAGCGCAACCAATACGAGTATGCCACTGTCATGCAGACCTACGGCTATGCCTGGTCTGCCAAGGAGCGCTACCGCAAGGCCATCCACGCCTTCGAGGAGGCGCTCGCCACCGAGGCGCTGCCCGATCCGGTGCAGCTGGCCATGCGCTACAACCTGGCCCAGCTCTATGCCGCCATTCCCGACTGGAAGGCGGCGGCGCGCGCCTACGAACAGTGGCTCGCCGGAGCCGAGAAGCCCAGCGCCCAGAGCTACGCCTTCGGGGCCACCGTCTATGCCCAGCTCAAGAAGTACGACAAGGCGATCCCGAAGATCAGGAAGGCCATCTCCCTGGCGCGCAAGCCCCACGAAAACTGGTACCAGCTGCTGCTCTCCCTGTATTACCAGCAGAAAAGGTACAAGCAGGCCGCCGGCGTGCTCGAGTCCATGATCGCCTTCTGGCCGGACAGGAAAAAGTACTGGAAGCAGCTCTCGGGTGTCTACTTCACTCTGAAACGGGATCGCAAGGCGCTCGCGGTGCTGGCGCTGGCCTATCGGCGGGGGTTCCTCGAGAAGGAGCGGGAGCTGCTCAACCTGGTGAATCTCTACCTGCTGCAGAACATCCCCTACAAGGCGGCCCGTATCCTGGAGAAGGAGATGGCGGTCGGACGCATTCGCGAGACCGGCAAGCATCTGCAGAAGCTGGGCGAGGCCTGGATGGCGGCCCGGGAGAACGATGCCGCCGCGGAAAAACTGCTCGCTGCCGCCAAGTTGCAGAAGCAGGGGGTGCTCTTCCTGCGCCTGGCGCAGATCTACCTCGACAAGGAGCAATGGAAGAAAGCCCTGCGCATGGCCGACAAGGCGCTGGCCGCGGGCGATCTCAAACATCCCGGCGACGCCTGGCTGATCAAGGGCATGGCCCAGTACGAGATCGGCAGAGAAGACAAGGCGTTGCACAGCTTCGCCAAGGCGGCCAGATACCGCAAGAACAAGCGCCAGGCCCAGCAGTGGATCGGTTTCATACGCGGGCAGAGCTGAGTTGCCAGGGATCCGGGCGGCGGGACTGTTGCATAACCGGATCTTTTTCACCGGGATCCCTCCTTGCATTCGGTTCTCCCATTGGCTACCGTGGTTTCCTGAGCCCTTTCCTCATCCCGGGAGAGCGAGAGCCCGGGCGAATGAAACGAAGCTGGGGGTGCCCTTTTCAGGGCTGAGAGATACCCTTTGAACCTGATCCGGTCCATACCGGCGTAGGGAAGCCTTCACCAGATTGTTCCACAAGGTGTTGCTTCCCCACATTACAACCTGGAGAGCAACACCATGAGCGCCATTCCTGAAGATTTCATCCGTGAAACGGCCCGCCTGTCCGAGGACGTGACCCGTCCCTTTCCCCGTTCCCGCAAGATCTACGTGGAGGGTGGCCAGGCCGGCATCAGGGTGCCCATGCGTGAGATCACCCAGGACGCGACCCGTGCCATGCAGGGCGACGAGGAAAACCCGCCCATCTACGTCTACGACACCTCGGGGCCCTACACCGATCCCGATGCCGCCATCGACCTGCTCAGGGGACTGCCGCCGCTGCGCGAAGCCTGGATCGAGTCGCGGGGTGACACCGAAAAGCTGCAAGGACCCACCTCCGAGTATGGCCGTGCGCGCCAGAGCGATCCCGAGCTGGCGCAGCTGCGCTTCGAGCACATCCGCACGCCGCGGCGTGCCAGGGCCGGTGCCAACGTCACCCAGATGCACTATGCACGCCGGGGCATCGTCACCCCAGAGATTGAGTTCGTGGCCATTCGCGAGAACATGAAGCTGGACGAGCTGCGCCGCGATCCCCGCTATGCCAAGCTACTGAAGCAGCACCCCGGCCAGGGGTTCGGCGCCAGGCTGCCCGAGGAGATCACCCCGGAATTCGTGCGCGACGAGGTGGCGGCGGGGCGCGCCATCATCCCCGCCAACATCAACCATCCCGAGGCCGAGCCCATGATCATCGGCCGCAACTTCCGAGTGAAGGTGAACACCAACATCGGCAACTCGGCGGTCACCTCCTCCATCGCCGAGGAGGTGGAGAAGATGGTCTGGTCCTGCCGCTGGGGTGGCGACACGCTTATGGACCTCTCCACCGGAAAGAATATACACGAGACCCGGGAGTGGATCCTGCGCAACTCGCCGGTGCCCATCGGCACCGTGCCCATCTACCAGGCGCTGGAGAAGGTGGACGGCAAGGCCGAGGAGCTCACCTGGGAGATGTTCCGCGACACCCTCATCGAGCAGGCGGAGCAGGGGGTGGACTACTTCACCATCCACGCCGGCGTGCTGTTGCGCTACGTGCCGCTCACCGCCGATCGGATCACCGGAATCGTCTCGCGCGGCGGTTCCATTCTCGCCAAGTGGTGCCTGGCGCACCACAAGGAGAATTTCCTCTACACCCATTTCGAGGAGATCTGCGAGATCATGAAGGCCTACGACGTGGCCTTTTCCCTGGGCGACGGCCTGCGACCCGGTTGCGTGGCCGACGCCAACGACGCGGCCCAGTTCGGCGAGCTGGAGACCCTGGGCGAGCTGACGAAGATCGCCTGGAAGCACGACGTGCAGGTGATGATCGAGGGCCCCGGTCACGTGCCCATGCAGATGATCCGGGAGAACATGGAGAAGGAGCTCGAGGATTGCTTCGAGGCCCCCTTCTACACCTTGGGACCGCTGGTCACCGACATCGCGCCGGCCTATGACCACATCACCTCGGGCATCGGTGCCGCCCAGATCGGCTGGTACGGCACCGCCATGCTCTGCTACGTGACGCCCAAGGAGCACCTGGGGCTGCCCAACAAGGAGGACGTGCGCGAGGGCATCATCACCTACAAGCTGGCGGCCCATACGGCGGACCTGGCCAAGGGGCTGCCCGGCGCCCAGATCCGCGACAACGCCCTTTCCAAGGCGCGCTTCGAGTTCCGCTGGGAGGACCAGTTCAACCTCTCGCTCGACCCCGAAAAGGCGCGCGAGTACCACGACGAGACCCTGCCCAAGGAAGCGCACAAGGTGGCCCACTTCTGCTCCATGTGCGGGCCCCACTTCTGTTCCATGAAGATCACCCAGGAGGTGCGTGACTACGCCGCCGAACAGGTGGAGGCGGGGATGCAGGAGAAGGCAAAGGAGTTCCGCGAGCAGGGGGCGGAGATCTACAAGGAGGTGTAGGAGGCCCGCTCCCGGGCCGAACTCCAGACCATTCGCGGCGGGGCGCCTCTCCTACCGGGATCTTCCGAACAGGATCCCCAGGCTCAGCCACAGCAGCACCAGCAGCAGCAACAGCGTCCAGCCGGGGATGCTGATGCCGAACAGGGACCAGACGATCTCGCCGCAGTCGCCGGTGCCCTTGAGCACATCCTGGATCACCTCCTGCAGCGGCATGGTCTCGAGCATGTAGTCCAGGCCGGGACCGCAGCCCAGCTCCTCGTGCGGGCCGTACTGCAGCCACAGGTGGCGCATGGCGATGGCGATACCAGCGAGGCTGGCGGCGGTGAGCAGGGCGCCGTAGGTGCGGCGCAGCATGCCCTTCGGTCCGTGCAGCAGCCCGATGAAGAAGATCAGTCCCAGCACCATCACGGAGATGCGCTGAAAGATGCACAGTGGGCAGGGTTCGAGCCCCAGGTAGTGCTGGAAGTACCAGAGCGCCGCGACCATGGCGGTGGCGCTGACCAGGAATCCCAGCAGGAAGGGGGTGCGACCACGAAACATCAGCGCTGACCCTGCTGTTTCCGCATCTGCTCCATGCGCTCACGCATCTTGTTGGCAAAGGCCTCGAACTCGGCCTCGTCCACTGCGCCGTCCCTGTTCTGGTCCATGGCATCGAATTGCGCTTCGAAGGGCTTGAGATATTCCGCCTTGTCCACCTTGCCGTCCTTGTTGGTGTCCAGGGTGTTCATGAAGGCCTGGGTGCGTGAGGGGTGCTGGCCGGCGGGGGGCTGCGCCAGCGCCAGGCCGGAGACGAGAAGGAGCAGGCAGGTTGAAAGTGTCTTTTTCATCGGGTGATCCTCAGGTGTCGTTTTGCGTGATGAGATCGTGGAAATGGTGCCGCATGGTCTCCAGGGTGTCCCGGGTCAGGTCGGGCTCCAGGGGCAGTGCCTCGACGAGGGCGGCCAGCTCCTGCTGAAGTGCCTCGAGGGCGGTCAGCGGCAGCTGCAGGGTCCGTGGTGTCCCTGGTTCCTGCCCGGGTTCGAGGCATACCACCCTGGCGGAGCGTGGCACCAGGACAGGCTCGGCCGTCTCGCCGCTGCGTGCCAGCAGGGGGCTGGTCTTGGTCCAGGTCTGCCCGCGCCAGCGGAAACCTGTGCCCGGCGGCAGTTCGCCGAACCGGTGTTCAGGCATTGCTGGCCAGTTCGGCGATGTTGCCGGCCATGTGCGAGCTGTGCACCTCCTGGCCGAGCTGCTTGCCGAGCTGGGTGGTGGAGAATACGCCGCGGATGATCTGCTTGTCGGAGCCGGCTTCGCGCTCCACCACCAGGGCGTGCTGGCGTCCCATGCGTTTCAGGGTTTCCAGCAGATCGCCCACGCGGGACTTGAGCACGTCGGCGAGGTCCAGGGCCTCCAGTTTCAGCCGGGGCGTCATGATGTCACGCACCATCAGCTCTTCCATCTTTCCCCCGCTCTGCGAAATCTTCTGCATGGGCTTGGGACCGGTGAGGTCGTTGACGGTGATGAGTCCCATCACTTCATGGTACTGGTTGGTGACGAAGAGCATGTGCACGCCGCTGGAAATCATGCGCTCCCGCGTCTGTTCCAGGTTGGCGCAGGGGTTGATGCTCATGGCGGTGACCTTGGTGAAATCGGTCATCACCTCGATGGCGGGGTCGTCCAGTGTCACCCGTTCCTTGAATTGCTGACGGGGCTTGTGAAAACTGACGTCCGTTTCCACCATGGTGATGGGCAGGGCGCGATATGAAGACATGATTCTCCTCCCAGAAGAGCGGACTATGCAAAGAGGATACGATCAAGGGGGCTGTATCCGGTGAAGTGGCTGCATCCGGGTATTCTTGTGTGTTGGAAATCGATGCAGTTCACATTACTTTAAGCGCCCGGCGTATTCAGATCAACAATGGGCCGCCCGAATGCTTTTTTGCATGCCATTAACCTGCATTATTGTTTGGCATCTCCCATGCCTGCGCTTAAAATGAAGCATCGATCTCCCCGAGCATGGATAAACGTGCCGCCATCTCCCGCAAACAGGGTGTACCCAATTCATGACTTCGCCTGAGCCCGCCACCGTTTCCCCGGATTCACCCGGGCAGGAAGGGGCGCCCCGGCGGAGAATTGCAGGCTGGGCATTGCCTTCGGTGCTCGGCGTCTTCACGCTCTTCACCCTGCTGGTGGTGTCCCATGGCTACCAGGCCTATCAGGCGGATCCCTCCCGCGGTCTTGCTCCCGTCATCATCGGACATGGCCTGCTCATCCTGCTGGCACTGATCGGCCCCGGCATCCTGCTCTATGTCGTGCGCCGCCAGGAATGGGAGCTGCAGGCGCTCGAGGAAGAGCGGGACATGCTCATGGATCAGCTCCAGTACCAGAGCTTCCACGACGCACTCACCGAACTGCCCAACCGCATGCTGCTCGAGGAACGGTTGCAGCACAAGATCATCGATGCCAGGCGCAGCGGTACCCGCTTCATGTTCATGCTGGTCAGCCTGAACGATTTCAAGCGTATCAACAAGAGTCTGGGCTATGAAGTCGGGGACCAGGTGCTGAAACGGGTTGCCGACAACATCGTGGCCTCGCTGCGGGAGACGGACACCGTAGCGCGTTTCGACGGTGACATCTTCGCCGTGGTGGCCGATATCAGCGAGCGGAGCCAGGCCGAGATCATCGCGCGCAAGGTGCAGGATGCCGTGGGCCACCCCATCGACGTGGCCGATTCACCGCTGAGCGTGAGTGCCGCCATCGGCGCCGCCATCTTCCCGGAGCAGGGGAACGATCTCTCGGTACTCATCGAGCATGCAGACCATGCGATGACCAAGGCACGGCAGGCGGGTGGCCATGCCATCGTCTTCTCCGAGGAGGGGGCCACCGTAGGCGTGGACAGGTTGGCGCTGGTCACCGGCATCAAGGACGCCATGATCGAGGGCCACCTGAGCATGGTCTACCAGCCCAAGCTTTCCCTCACGGCGCCCGATTCCCATGCCTTCGAAGGGCTGCTGCGCTGGCATCATCCCGAGTACGGCCTGCTTCCTGCCGACATGTACATTCCCCTGGTGGAGCAGACCCGGCACATCATCGACCTCACCCACTGGACCGTGGACGCCTGTTTCGCCACCCAGCGGGAGCTGGTGGACATGGGTGTGGACGCGGTGATCGCCATCAATCTCTCGGCGCGGGTGCTGGACGAAAGCGGTTTTCCGCTGTGGGTGGAGCGCATGATCGCCCAGTATGGCCTCAAGCCGGAGCGCATTCGCTTCGAGCTCACCGAGAGCGCCATCATGCAGGACTCCGAGCGGGCGCTGCAGGTCCTGTTACAGCTGGCCGCCATCGGCGTGGGCTTGAGCGTGGACGATTTCGGCGTGGGCCACTCCTCGCTGGCCTACCTGTCGCGGTTGCCCGTGGACGAGCTCAAGGTGGACAAGAGCTTCGTCATCAACATGATCAAGTGGGAGAGTGATCGCGCCATCGTCAAGGCCACGGTGAACCTGGCCCACGACCTGGGGCTGAACGTGGTGGCCGAGGGAGTGGAGAACGTCGAACAGGCCACCATGCTGCGGGAGATGGAGTGTGACATGCTGCAGGGATACTATGTCAGCCGACCGCTCACCAAGGAGCAGTTGCTCAAGTGGGTGGCCTCCAGGGCCGCCTGACCCCTTGGCATTCGATATCCCGTCCTGCCCGGCGGGGTTGTTTTCCGGCGCTGTCTTGCGGGTTGCTGTTGACCTAAATTAGCGTTTTCTGTTATACATATGGGGTTTTCGCGTGCTGCCTGAAAGGTGGCTTTCCCCGGCAACAGTAAATCTAAGGAGCAGGAACAATGAAAAAACTGATCGTAACCGCAGCAATCATCGTCGGCATGACTTCCTTCGGCAGCGCCATGGCCGCTGGCGATATCGCTGCAGGCAAGACCAAGGCTGCCGTATGTGCCGCCTGCCACGGTGCCAACGGCATCAGCGCCAATCCCCTGTGGCCCAACCTGCGTGGCCAGAAGGATCAGTACATCATCAAGCAGCTCAAGGCCTTCAAGGACGGTACCCGCAAGGATCCCCTCATGACCCCCCAGGCGGCCCAGCTCTCCGATCAGGACATCGAGAATCTGGCGGCTTACTTCTCCAGCCTCAAGTGATTCCCGACGGGGACGCTTTCGGCGTCCCCGTTTTTTCTGTCGAATCTTTTAGTATTTACCAATGTACTTGGAGCACAACATGAAAAAGGTGGTATGGATTGCTTCTCTCCTCATGCTGGCAACGACCGGCATGGCTCAGGCTGCCGGTGATGCCGCGGCCGGAAAGGTCAAGTCGGCCGTTTGTGCCGCCTGTCATGGTGCCGATGGCAACAGCGGTGCCAACCCGCTCTGGCCCAAGCTGGCCGGGCAGCATC
>QNZQ01000182.1 GCA_003972985.1 Gammaproteobacteria bacterium
TAGATCTGGTATCGTTCATCTCGGGTAAGCTGCGTGTAGCCTCTCATCGTGCTCCTCTCTCTTGGTGGATTGAGTAAGCCGTGATGCTACCGCAGCTTACCCTCCCGCTCTAGATCGAGTTGCACTTACGAGTTGAATCCAAGCCCCAAAAAACGCGGTTGCATGGGGGATTGTGCGCCATGGACCACAGAGCCGTTGTTTGCGCTTGTTGGGCACGCTGCGCTTTGCCCAACCCACAGAAGACACCGTAGGCTGGGCAAAGGCCCGTAAGGGCCGTGCCCAACCATCGGCGAGGGAACAACGGAACAGGACAGTAAGCGGTTTCCTGTCGTATAGTGGCGGCTCTTTTACCGGATCCACGCGTTACATGACCGACCGCTACGCCGTCATCGGCAATCCCATCGAACACAGCAAGTCGCCCTTCATCCACCAGGCCTTTGCCGGGCAGACCGGTGAAGCGCTCACCTACGGGCGGATCCTGGGTGACCCGGAGGATTTCGCCGGCAGTGTGCGGGATTTCCTCGCGCGCGGCGGCAAGGGGCTGAACGTCACCGTGCCCTTCAAGGAAGAGGCCTGGCGGCTCGCCGACGAGCTGACCTCCCGCGCCCGGGTGGCGGGTGCCGTCAACACCCTCGTTCTGCAGCCCGACGGTAACCTGCTCGGAGACAACACCGATGGCGTGGGCCTGGTGCGGGACCTGGTGCAGAACCACGGCTTCGATTTCAGGGGCAAGCGGGTCCTGCTGCTGGGAGCTGGCGGGGCATCACGGGGCGTTGTGCGGCCCTTGCTGGAGCAGCACCCGGCGCTGCTGGTGATCGCCAACCGCACGGCGGAAAAGGCGAGGGCACTGGCGGATGAACTCCGGGACGAGGGGGTGGAAGTGAAGGGCTGCGGGCTGGACGAGCTGCCGGGAATGCAGTTCGATCTCATTATCAACGGCACCGCGGCAGGGCTGAAAGGGCAGGTGCCCCATATCCCCGATGACTGCCTGGCGCCCGGCGGCTGGGTCTATGACATGATGTACGCCTCCGAGCCCACGGCCTTTGTCCGCTGGGGGCAGGCGCATGGCGCGGAAAAGGCGCTGGACGGCCTCGGCATGCTGGTGGAGCAGGCAGCCGAGTCCTTCCGCCTGTGGCGCGGCGTGAAGCCGGAAACACGAGAGATAATCGACGCATTGAGGAGTGACCAACAACGATGAAGAATATGCGAACACTTGTGGCGGGCCTGCTGTGCGTGGCACTGCTCACCGGCCTGTGGGCCTGCAGCGAGACGGACAAGGGCAACCGGGCGGTGGCCAGGTTCAAGCTGCTCGACATGGTGCCCGCCGATACCCCCTACGTGGCGGCCAGCAGCCGTGAGCTGCCCGAATCCCTGAGCCTGCACATGCTCAAGGCGGCCGCCATGAATGAAAATGGCGAGCAGATCAAGCAGGCACTCGAAAGCGACGACTCCCCGGAAGAGAGCGCGCGCCACCAGCTGCTGAAGCTGGCCTACGCCGTCAACGCCGAGCTCGAGGGAAAGCTCACCCCGGAGGGACTGGCCTCCCTGGGCTTCCCGCTCAATGGCCGCAGCCTGGTGTACGGCCTGGGCATTCTTCCCGTCTCCTGGATAGAGACGGTGGATCCGGCCAAGGTGGACGCCTTTCTCGATCGCGTGGAAACGCGTGCCGGGGTGCAGTCCCAGCGGGCCACCTTGGGCGAGATCGACTATCGCCGTTTCGATTTCGAGGACCTGCTGGGCATCCTGGCGCAGAAGAACGACTACCTGGTGGCGGCTCTCATCCCCAGGAAGAGCGAAGCAGAGCTGCTGCCGCTGGTGTTCGGCGACAGGAAGCCCTGGAAATCCATGGCCGATACCGGCGAGTTCAAGAAATTCAACGCCAAGCACGGTTTCCTGGGTTACGGCGAGGGCTATATCGATCTCGTGCAACTGGTGGAGATGGGGCTGGGCGAGTCCCGGGGCATCAATGCCCAGGTTCTCCAGGCCCTGGGAGCGGAACCCGAAGCGGTCTCCCCGGCCTGCCGCAACCTGATCAGGCACATGGTGCAGTCCGTGCCGCGTATCGGGTTCGGATTCACCGAGGCGAAGGCCGACCGCTACACCATGCAGGGCGTGGTGGAGACCTCGCCAGCGGTTGCCGAGTGGCTGAAGCGCCTGCCGGCACCGGTGCCCGGCTTGGGCAACGAAGCCGATGCCATGTTCAGCCTCGGCATGGGTCTGAACCTGCCCGTGCTCCGGGATGGCCTGAAGGCCCTGCTCGGCACCGTCCTGGAGCAGGGCAAGGGGTGCGAGGATGTGGACCAGGAGGAACTTGCACAGAACATGCAGGCCCTGGACATGATGCTCAATCCCATGTTCGCTGGCATAAAGGGGTTCAACCTGGTGATCAACAGGGTGGAGCTGGATCCGGCAACCCAGGAGCCAAAATCCGTGGATGCACGCTTCGTGCTGGCGGCCACCGATCCCCGTGGCATGTTCGGCATGCTGGCCATGCTCAACCCGCGGCTGGCGACGCTGCAGATTCCCTCCGATGGCACGCCCGTGGAGCTGCCGCTGAAAGAGATGACCCCCGCCTCGCTGCCGGCCTGGGTGGCCATCAAGGGCGAAGCGCTGGGGCTCTTCGTGTCGCCGGAAGCGCCCAAGGATGTCGGCAAGGTACTCACCGCGCCACCTGCGCCCTCGGTGCTCTTCGCTCTGGGTTACAACGTGAAAAAGCTGCTGCAGGAGGTAGGACCCTCGATGGAGCAAGGCATCGGGACGCTCGAAGGCGAGGATGCCGAGAATGCCCGCGAGGCCTACGAGGCGCTGAAACGCACCGCTTCCCTCTATGACCAGGTGCGCTTCGACGTGCTCGGTGACGAGCACGGGCTGATCTTCAGTGGCCGCGTCCTGTTCAACGCCAATCCGCAGAATGAAAGATGAGCAATCCCCTGCTTGAACTGGAAGGGCTGCCCCCCTTCTCGCGCATTGCGCCGGAACACGTGGAGCCGGCCGTCGATTACCTCGTCAGCGGGAACCGCAGCGAGGTGGAGCGGCTGCTGGACGAGGTCTCCGAGCCCGACTGGTACAACTTCATCGAGCCGTTGGAGGAGCTGGAGGACAGGCTCTCCCGCGCCTGGTCGCCGGTCTCCCACCTGCACGCGGTGATGGACAGCGAACCGCTGCGCGAAGCCTACAACGCCTGCCTGCCCAAGCTCTCCGACTACGGCACCGAGATGGGGCAGAACGAGCGGCTCTTCCGTGCCTATGCCCGGGTGGCGGAGCAGGCGGAAGGATTGCCGCAGCCCCAGCGCAAGCTGCTGGAGAACGCCCTGCGCGACTTCCGCCTCTCCGGCGTGGACCTGCCCGCGGAGAAGAAGACGCGCTTTCGCGAGATCGCCAGCAACCTCTCCGAGCTCACCGCCCGCTTCGAGGAGAACCTGCTCGACGCCACCAACGCCTGGCAGAAGCGGATCACCGACGAGACCCTGCTGGCCGGCCTGCCTCCCTCGGCCCTCGACCTGGCCCGCCAGACCGCCGAGCAGCGGGGCGAGACAGGTTGGCTCTTCACCCTGGAGTTCCCCTCCTACTACCCGGTGGTGACCTATGCCGACAACCGGGACCTGCGCCGCGAATTCTACGAGGCCTATTCCACGCGCGCCTCGGACCAGGGACCGGATGCCGGCCGCTTCGACAACAGCGAGGTGATGGAGGCGATTCTCGCGCTGCGCCACGAGCTGGCGCAGCTGCTGGGGTACCGCAACTACGCCGAGCGTTCGCTGGCCACCAAGATGGCCCGCACGCCCGAAGAGGTGACCGGCTTCCTGCGTGACCTGGCGCGCCGGGCCAGGCCCCAGGCCGAACGTGAGCTGCAGGAGCTGCGGGACTACGCCCGTGAGCATCACGGCGTCGAGACCCTCGAGGCCTGGGACATCCCCTACTACAGCGAAAAGCTGCGCCAGCATCGCTACAGCATCTCCCAGGAAGAGCTCAAGCCCTGGTTCCCGGAGACCCGCGTCATTCCCGGCATGTTCGAGGTGATCGGCCGTCTCTTCGGCGTGATCATCCGCCAGAGCGACGAGCAGGTGGACGTGTGGCACCCCGACGTGCGCTTCTACGAGGTGCGCGATACCGGTTCCGGAGAGCTGCTGGGGCAGTTCTACTTCGATCTCTACGCCAGGCCGAAGAAGCGGGGCGGTGCCTGGATGGCCGACTGCATCTCGCGCATGAAGACGCGCAACCGGGAGCAGAACCCAGTGGCCTTCATGACCTGCAACTTCACTCCGCCCGTGGGGGACAAACCGGCGCTGCTCACCCACGACGAGGTGCAGACATTGTTCCACGAGTTCGGACACGGCCTGCACCACATGCTCACCCAGGTGGACTGGCCCTCCATTTCCGGGATCTCCGGGGTTGCCTGGGACGCGGTGGAACTGCCTTCCCAGCTCATGGAGAACTGGTGCTGGGAGCGCGAGGCCCTGGATCTCTTCTCCGGCCACTACGAGACCGGCGAGCCGCTGCCGCAGGCGCTCTTCGAGCGCATGCTCGCCGCGCGAAACTTCCAGTCGGCCATGCAGATGCTGCGCCAGGTGGAGTTCGCGCTCTTCGATTTCCGCATCCACCTCGAGTACGATCCGGAGCGGGGCGGGCGCATCTACGAGATCCTGCAGGAGGTGCGCGACGAAGTGGCGGTGGTGAAACCGCCTGAGTGGAACCGTTTCGCCCACGGCTTCTCGCACATCTTCGGCGGCGGTTACGCCGCCGGCTACTATAGCTACAAGTGGGCCGAAGTGCTCTCTGCCGACGCTTTTTCCCTGTTCGAGGAGAACGGGGTGCTCGATCCCGAGACCGGCATGCTGTTCCGGCAGAACATCCTGGAGAAAGGGGGCAGCGCAGATGCCATGGAGCTCTTCGTCGCCTTCCGCGGCCGGGAACCGAGCATAGAGCCCCTGCTGCGCCACACGGGAATCGACCAATGAGCTATCCGGGCGATGAACAGCTGGACCGCCTCGAGGAGTTTCTCTTCGAGCACATGGAATCCGACGGCACCATGCCGCTGGATGCCGCTCACGGCTTCCTCACCGCCGTGGTCTCCGGGCCGCGCATGATCATGCCCAGCGAATGGCTGCCGCAGGTGCTTGGCAAGGTGGAATTCGCCTCCATGGAAGAGACCTCCGCCATCACCGAGACCATCATGGGACTCTACAACGGCACCATCGAGGAGCTCGAGGCCGGTACCTATGAACCCATACTGCTCACCCTGGGGGAGGAAGGCGAGGAAGAACCCCTGCCGTTGCCCTATGGCTGGTGCGAAGGCTACCTGGTGGGCTGGAACTTCCACGGTGAGGAGGTTCTGGATATGATGGTCGCGGACGAGGAGGCCGCGGCACTACTGGGGCCGGTGGTGGCCTTCCTCATGTACGAGGAGGATCAGCTCATGGATCCCCCGGATCCCGAGGCGCACCGGGAGACCGCAGCCGAGCTCGGGCCCAGCGCCATCGGCCTCTACCGCTGGTGGCTGCCGCGCCGGCAGATGCCGGTGGGCACCGCCTGAAGGCCGGCTCTGGAACAGCAGAATGACCGAAGCCCGTCGTCAAGAACGGGCCGGATATAGAGCAGAGGACGTCATCTAAAATTGCAAGTTATTGAAAAGCAGGTGCCCACCCTGCCCCAAACTAGATGACGTAGCCCTGGGATACAGAGGAGGAGTCGAGATGCTCAAGCCAGGTGACATGGCACCCGATTTCGAGCTGCCTACCGCCGAGATGGACATGATCCGCCTCGGCGATTTCCGTGGCAGCAGGAACGTCGTGATCTATTTCTACCCAAAGGACGACACGCCGGGCTGCACCCTGGAGGCCGTGGACTTCAGTGAACTGAGCGATGAGTTCGAAGCGCTGGAGACCGTTGTCCTCGGCGTGAGCCAGGACAGCTGCATCAGCCACGCCGCCTTCCGCGACAAGTACGGCCTGACGGTGGAGCTGGTGGCGGACGTGGATGGCCAGGCCTGCGAGGCCTACGGCGTCATGCAGGAGAAGGAGCGGGACGGTGTGAAGCGCATCGGCATTCAGCGCTCCACCTTCGTCGTGGACAAGGAGGGCAGGGTGCGGCATGCGCTCTACGGCGTGGTGCCCAAGAATCACGCTGCGAGGTGCTGGAGCTGGTGAAGGGGCTGTAGTCCCAGCCGAAGGCGTCGAACAGCCCGATCCACTGCGCGTCGATGTCCGCCTGCAGGTGCAGAACCTTCCCGGTGAAGGGGTGTCTGAAGCCCAGGCTGTAGGCGTGCAGCATGAGCCGGTGGATGCCGTAGCGTTCCCGGAAGAAGCGGTTGTGCCGGCCGTTTCCCCAGGTGGTGTCGCCGATGAGCTGGTGGCTGATGTGCTTGAAGTGCTGGCGTATCTGCTGGTAGCGCCCGGTGAGCGGCATCACCTCGGCGAGTGAATAGCGGCTGGTGGGATAGTGGTCCACCGCCACCGGCAGCTCCACGGTTTCCAGGCGGCGGTAGCGGGTGACCGCCGGCTTGCGCGCCTTCTTGCCGGCGGTGTAGACCGGGTGGTCGATGGTTCCCGACTCCTCCAGCCAGCCCCTGGCAACGGCAAGGTAGCGTTTTTCCGCGCTCCGCTCCCGGAACTGGCTGGCCAGCGCCTTGGCGGCAGCAGGGCTGAAGGCCAGCACCAGCACGCCGCTGGTGGCCCGGTCGAGGCGGTGCACCGGGTAGAGACGGCGTCCCAGCTGGTTCCGCAGCTGCTGCAGCACGAAGTGTCTGTCCCGGCTCAATGGGGTACGATGGACCAGCAACCCCGGTGGCTTGTGGACGGCGACGTAGTGGTCGTCCCGGTAGAGGATTGGGAGCATCAATCTAGCTTAACATGTCCCTTCGAACCCGAATCCTGCTGTTTCTCTTCGTCTTCGCCCTGCTGCCGCTGCTGGGGGCGGTGGGCATCAATCTGCCGCTGGTGCTGGACCGGGTGGAACTCTTCTATCGCCAGGCCTTTCTGCAGAACCTGCGCGCCGATTTCCAGGATCTCGATACCCATCTTGCCAGCCGCGACGAGATGCTGCGCCTGCTCGCCAAGCTGCCGGAACCCGGCGTGGTGCTGGGGCAGGACCAGCGCGCCAGCCAGGCACAGATCGCCCGGGTCCGGCTGAAGTACACCGAGTGGATCAACCGTATCCTGCGCGACCAGCTGGATATCGTGGACATCCTGTTCCTGGACAGTGACGGCGTACTGCGCTTCTGGCTCTCGCGCAATCCGAAGACGCACCTGTGGGAGCCCACCTCCAGTCCGCCACACCAGCCTTCCCAGGAGGTGGTGAAGCGGGTGCTGACGGCGACGGCACCGGTGGTGGTGCTGGCGCCGGTGGCCATCGACGAGGAGGCCACCGATCTCTCCCGTGCCATCACCCTGCAGCTGCTCAGTCCGCTGGGACCCTCGGAGGGCAAGCCCACCTACGGCGCGGTGGTGATGACCCTGGACATCGGTGGACTGGTGCGCCGCGATGAGACCACCCTGTGGGTGCACGACGACGGGCGCTACCTCAACGTGCCTGGCATCGTGAAGCGCAGTGGCAACGCCTTCGACGATTTCCCGGGGCTCGAGGAGAAGTTCCAGTCACGCAAGATCGTGCTCTGGGAGGGTAAGAACGGACGTACCGTGATCTGGGTGCCCCTGCTGCGGACGGAGGGCGATCGCCCGCTCTGGGTTGGGCGCGCGGTGCGCGACGAGCCCCTGCGGGCACTGCGCGATGCGCTCATCTTCCGGGTCTCGGCCATCATCCTGCTGCTGATCGTGATCATCGCCCTGGTGGCGCGCTGGGTGGCCGGGCGCATGGAGCGCCTGGGCAACCGGGTCTTCGAAGGGGTGCGCCGGGTGGTGGAGAAGGGCGAGCCGGTGGAGTTCCACTGGAAGGGAAGCGCCGAGCTGGTGCAGCTCGGCGAGAACCTTTCACGGCTCTCCCGGACCCATGCGCGCAACCTTGCGGAGCTGCAGGATCACGCGCGGGCGCTGGAGGAGAGCAACCGCTACAAGAGCGAATTCCTGGCCAACGTGAGCCACGAACTGCGCACGCCGCTCAACTCCATCCTGCTGCTCTCCAAGCTGCTCATGAAGGAGTCCGAGGGACTGAGCCGCGAGCAGCAGGAGCAGCTGCGGGTGATCCACGAGGCCAGCGCAGACCTGCGCATGCTCATCGACAACGTGCTGGACCTGTCGCGCATGGAGGCGGGCCGCCTCGAACCCGTCATCGAGAAGGTGAACCTCACCGAGCTGCTCGAGGAGATCGAGGCGCAGCTGGCGCCCCAGTTCCGTGACAAGGGGCTGGCGTTCCGGGTGCAGATCGCGGACGATGCGCCCCGCCGGATCCAGACCGATCCGCACAAGCTGAAACAGATCCTCAAGAACTTTCTCTCCAATTCACTCAAGTTCACAGAGCATGGCGAAGTGGTGGTGGCGCTCTCCGCGGCACCTTCGCCCTACGCGGTCTCGCTCTCGGTGAAGGACACCGGCATCGGCATCCCGCCGGAGAAACAGCAGGCCATCTTCGAGGCCTTCCAGCAGGCGGACGGTTCCACCCGGCGCCGCTTCGGCGGTACCGGGCTGGGGCTGAGCATCAGCCGGGAGCTGGCCCAGGTGCTCTGTGGCGAGATCCGCGTGGAGAGCCGACCCGGCGAGGGCGCGGTCTTCTCGCTGCTGCTGCCGGCCAACTGTGGTGAGGCGGCGGTTCAGCACGAAACCAGGCGGCATGCGGACGCCAGGATGCCGGACCAGCCGCAGCAGGAGGCCGGCAGCCCCACCCCGGCCAATTTCGGTGGCTGCCGCCTGCTGCTGGTGGAGTCCGACATCGGGCGACTGCTCAGGCTCAGCCAGCTGCTGGAGCGCTGGAACCTTGCCGTGACCGCCGCAGGCGACGGGGAGGAGATGCGCGAGGTGCTGGAAGAGGAGGAGGTCTGCCTGGTGTTGTTCTCCGACGCCGGCCTGGATTGGTGTACCCTTTACGCTATAGTTGAAGAAAAGAGGGAAAACCGGCCTGCCGTGGTGGGGCTGGGCGATGGGAAGGCTGCAGGCGAGGCTTGCGTCGACGAGCTGCTTCCCCACGATCCATCACCCGAGTCACTGCTCGCGGTGATGAGGAAACATCTTCTGGAAGAGGAGGCAAGAGAGACCTCATGAATCGTTATGCCGGCTTCAAGGTGCTGGCCGTCGACGACAACGCGCACAACCTGTTCACCCTGCGCTCGCTGATCAGCAAGCACATGGACGTGGAGCTGCTCGAGGCCACCAGCGGTCAGCAGGCGCTGGAGATCGCCCGCGCCAATCCCGATATCGACCTCATCATTCTCGATGTGCAGATGCCGGAGATGGACGGTTTCGAGACGGCGCGCATGCTCAAGCTGCACCGCAAGACCCGCGACATCCCCATCATCTTCCTCACCGCCGCCTTCAAGACCGAGGAGTTCCAGCAGAAGGGCTACGACGTGGGCGCGGCGGACTACCTGCTCAAGCCCATCGACGACAACCAGCTGCTGAACAAGATCAGCACCTATTTCCGCCTCATCAAGAAGGAGCGCGAGCTCAACCGCGTTCTCGAGCAAAAGGTGGCCGAGCGCACCGCCGAGTTGCGCCAGGCCAACCAGCACCTGGAGAACATTCTCAGGTACATGGGCGAGGCGCTGTTGATCCTCGATCCGCGCGGAGTGATCAAGACGGTGAACCCCGCGGCCTGCGAGATGCTCGGTTATACCGAAGAGGAACTGGTGGGCATGAGCATCGGTGACGTCTTCGAGGAGGAGGGGCAGGAGCAGGCCAAGGCCTTCATGGGGACCTGGCTGGAAGCGCTCATTCGTACCGGCGCACTGCGGGAGATCGAGGCGGCCTTCATCGCCAAGGATGGCAGCCGCGTGCCCATCCTCTTCTCGCGTACTGCCATCACCAACGAGAAGGGCGAGATTGACGAGATCATCTGCATCGCCAAGAATATGTCGGGCTACTGCCGCGTGGAGCCCGACCTGCAGCAGCAACTGACCGGAGCATGAAGCTACCATGAACGATAGAACGGACAAGATTCCGCCCAACGAGGATCCCACCATGACCGCCAACGCGCTCAAGGCGATGGCGCATCCGTTGCGGTGGAAGATCCTCTGCACCCTGGGCGAGAACGAGCTCTCCGTGGGCGAGATCGTGGCACTCACCGGCACCTCCCAGAGCAACATTTCCCAGCACCTGGAACAGCTGCGCAACAAGAACATCGTCACCTCGCGCAAGGAGGCCAACCGCATCTACTACCGCATCCGCAACGGCAAGCTGCTCGAGCTCATCGGCACCATGCGCGAGGTACTCTGCCCCATGAACCTCGACGACCGCTACGACGATTGAGGGAGGCTGGTTTACAGGAATGCTATGCTGTGTACCTTGTACACATTTGAATACGTCCGAGGTGTGAGGTGTCCCGTTCCACTACCATGACGATCCGGCTGGAGCCCGAGATCAAGTCCCGGCTGGAGAAACTGTCAACTGCCATGAAGCGCAGCAGGTCCTGGCTGGCAGCAGAGGCGGTAAGGGAGTTTGTCGAGTTGAACGAGTGGCAGATCCGGGAGATCGAGGAGGCGATCAAGGAAGCCGATGCCGGTGATTACGCCAGTAATGAAGATGTCTCGCGCTTGTTCGATCACTGGGATTCGCGCGGAACCTGAATGGAGATCAGGTGGCTACGGAAGGCCCTGCAGAATCTGGAGCGGGAAGCGGAATACATCGCCAGGGAGGATCCTGGGGCGGCCCGCAATGTGATGCGGCGCATTCGTCGGTCGGTCGACCTGCTGAAAGACAATCCCGTGCTGGGGCATGCCGGTCGGTTACCGGGCACGCGCGAATTAGTCGTTCCCGGCACGCGCTACATCATTCCCTATCGTATTCGTCCCCGTTTACAGAGAATCGAGATACTGAGGGTATTCCATGCATCACGCAGGCTGCCGGAGCGCTGGTGATGTTCAGGAGCTCCCCGTCAGTTTTCCTGCAATGAGAAAACCGGCCACGTAGGTGCCGATGGCCGAGCCCAGGGTGCTGAAGAGAAAGATCAGCAGGGTGCGGGAGACGCGGTTGCGCCACCAGCCGGTCCAGCGGGTGGTGTCCCGGCGAAGGTCGTGGAAGTCCTTCACCGTGGGCTTGCGCAGCCACAGTTCCGCAGCGGCAGTGACCATGCCGGCACCGATGGTGGGGTTGAGCGAGGTGATGGGGGCGGCGACGAAGGCGGTGAGCACCGTGAGGGGATGGGCGGCGGCCAGGGCCGCGCCGATGGCCGAGAGGGTGCCGTTGATGAAGACCCAGTTGCCCACCAGCTCCCATCCCAGCTGCGGGCTGCGGGTGAAGCCGATGACGAACCCGGTGATGACCAGCGCCACGATGATCCAGGGAATGTATCTGGGCCAGCGCGCCGGCTCCGGCACGGCCTCCAGCTCCTCGATCTTTTTCCGGGGGTCCGTGAATCCCTGCAGCAGCTTCTCCTTCAGGCCTTTGAGGTGGCCGGCGCCCACCACGGCGAGGATGTCCTCGTGTCCCTTGTCGCGGATCTCCTGCAGCAGCCGTGCGGCCATGTACTGGTCACGCTCCTCGATGAGGGGACGGTAGAGATCCTGCCGGTCGTGGGCGAACTCGGCGAAGGTGGTCTCCAGGATGTCGCCCTCCTTGAGCTTCTCGATCTCCTCCTCTTCTACCTCCTCCCTGGAGATCAGGGAGAGCAGCAGGCCGGTGAAGAGCGTCCAGCGTTTCCACCAGGAGAGGCCGGCGGCAGTGCGCTTGAGCGTGATACCGATCTCGCGGTCGATGAGCAGGATGGGCAGGCCGTGCTTCTCCGCCAGCTCGATGGCCCGGCGCTGTTCCGCGCCGGGTTCGATGCCGAACTGCTCGGCGATACGCTGTTGGTAGGCGGCCATGGCCAGGCTGGCGATGACCATGGAGGCCTTGCCCTGGCGGATCACCTGCATCAGGTCCATCTTCGCCATCTGGTCCGGTGCCACCAGGGCCTGGTAGCGGCTGGGGCAGAGCTCCACGGCCACCGCCTGGTAGGCCTTGCTGTCGATGAGCTGCTCCACCATGTCGGCGCTGGCCTGGGAGACGTGGGCCGTGCCGAGCAGGGTGACCTTGCTGTCGTCGATGGTGAGGTTTTCGATGGGTTCGGGTGAACTCTGGGTCAACGTGTGGGGGTCTCCTGGCTGCTTGCGGGGAATTCCTGTGGTGCCGATCCGTCGAGCTGTTTCAGCAGCAGCTCGATCTCGCGCACCCTGGTATTGCCCGGGCGAAGCCGCCGGGCCTTTCTCAGGTAACGCGAGGCCCGCGCAGTATAGCCCACATCCCAGCCGTGGTGCTGCATCCACTGCACCATGGCCTGGGCCGTGTAGAGGTTGGCGATGAAGTTCTCCGGCTGGCTGCGCGCGAGCTGCTCGAAGTGCCAGAGTGCTTCTTCCACCTTGCCTTCCAACAGTTTCCGGCGCCCGGTCTCGTAGTGTTGTGCACTTTCGTCATCGGTGGCGATGGCCTCGAGATCCTCCAGTTCCCGGCGGGCCTCCTGCCCGCGCAGCCTGGCGAGGGCCCGGGAAAATCCCTTCTCCAGCAGGCCGAGCGGGGGCGGGGCGGAGAGCTGTTCCGGTACGGCTTTGAGCCGCCTGCGCTGCACCAGTGCGTAGAGCGGTGGAATGATGAAGAGCGTGAGGAGCGTGGAGAAGGCGAGCCCCCAGACGATGGCGGTGGCCACGGGGCCCCAGATCAGCGATTCGCCGCCCCAGCCCGCGGCCAGCGAGAAGAGTCCCGCCATGGTGGTGAGAGAGGTGATGAGGATGGGCAGCACGCGCCGTCGCGAAGCGAAGACGATGGCCTGCCCGAGGGTGGGCACCTTCTCCAGGTTGCGGTTGGCGGTGGAGATGAGCACGATGGCGTCGTTGGCGGCGATTCCCGCCAGGGCGATGATCCCGTAGAGGGTCACCAAGCTGAGGGGATTGTTGCTCACCAGCAGGCCGATGACCACACCGGTGAAGGCCATGGGCACCGTGGCCAGGATCAGCAGCGGCTGCACGTAGCTCCTGAACTGGGTGCCGAGAATCATGTAGATGAGGCCCAGGCCCAGCAGGAACAGCAGCGCCCGCTGCCCGCCATGGAGAGCGAAGCGAAGGCGGGTAGTCCCCGGTAGCCGCGAGGCGACACGGGATACCCGACGTGCCGAAGGCGCCAAAGGGGATCCCAAGGGAGCATCCGAACGCGGCGTCCAGTCATATGG